>JAICLP010000359.1 GCA_025925475.1 Burkholderiales bacterium
GAACGCGACGTATTGCTGCGCGGACCACGTCATCGCTTGATGCTCCCGGGTTGCTCGATGACGTTTATGACAGGAATTTACGCAATTCGTCGTACGTCTCGTCCGGCGCCTGCTCGGCCGGGTAATGGCCGCACGGGAGCATCTTTCCGCGAACGTTCGTCGCGCGTTCGCGCCACGCCTCGATGGGCTTGAACCCGCGATTGACGTGGCTCCTCTCGCCCCACAGCACGAGCAGCGGGATCGCGAGCTTGACGTGCAGGTCGGCCTCGTCGTGCTGCAGATCGATGGAGACGGCCGCACGATAATCTTCGCAGACCGCGTGGATGTTCTCCGGCGTGCAGCAACGGATGTATTCGCCGAGCGCTTCGGGGGTGAAGGCGCTCAGGCCGACCCCCCTCTTGTCGAGCTTGCGGCGGATGTAGCGCTCGAGGCCATAGGCGATCAGCATCTGCTCCGGATAGTCGTACGGCTGCGCCATGAAGAACCAGTGATAGGAATCGACGGCCCAGCCGGCGGTGATGTGATGCAGGACATGGTGCGTGGGCACGATATCGAGCATCGCCACGCGCCGCACGCGCCGAGGATGATCGAGCGCCATGCGATGGGCGACGCGCGCTCCGCGATCATGGCCGCAAACGTCGTAATGATCGAAGCCGAGCGTCTGCATGACTTCGACCTGGTCCTGCGCCATGGCCCGAAAGGAGTAGCCGGCATGATCGGCACCGCCCTCGGGCTTCGAGCTGTCGCCATAACCGCGCAGATCCGCCGCGACCACGGTGAAGTTCTGCGCGAGGCCTGGCGCGATCTTGTGCCACATCACGTGCGTCAGTGGATTGCCGTGCAGCAGCAGAAGCGGTGGACCCGAACCGCCGTAACGCAGATTGATCCGTGCGCCGGAGGTATCGATCTGCATGTGCGTGAAGCCGTCGAACATCGCTCGTCACCGTTCGCTTTGCGGTCGTACGAGCAGCCGCGTGATCTCGCGCACGTCCTGCAGCGACTCGATTTCCCATACGCAATCGATCACGCGTTGCGCCGCGGCATCGGCGAGACCGCCCCATCGCGCGCATTCGCCGAACTTCCGCTGCAGCTCGTCGTCGCTCATGGGATTCGCGGGACTGCCCTTGCCGAAATCCGCGACGCCCTTCACCACGCGGCCATCGTCGAGCTCGATCTCGATGATCGTCGTCATCTTGTCGAAGCCGGCTGCCTCCGCGTCAGGATGGGTTTTGAAATCGATGCGGCGGATCATCTCCTGGACGTCGGACCGGTTGACCACTTCGTCGGTGAACTGCGCTAGGCCGGCCGTGCGCTCGATCAGCAGAATGGCCATGCAGAATTCCATGCTGAACTTCGCCTGCAGCTCCGTGTGCGGCTCGTGGTGGATCAGCGCGTTCGGCATGTTGTGATTCGTTCCCACTTTCACGCGTTTCACCTGATCGGCGCGAATGTCGTGCCGCTGGATCAGATCCAGCAGCACGTGCATGCCCGGATGCGTCAGCGAGCCACTCGGGTGCGGCTTGATGGACACCCCGGGCGAGGCGAAGGTCCACGGGTTGCCGAGCTTGCCGTCGATCATTTCCGCCGAGTAGCCGCCGCCTGCCGCGCGGAAGAAACCGCGATCGGCCTCCAGCGCGATCGGCGATGCGGTGAAGCCGAGCGCCACGAGCTCGGCGGCCACCACACCGCTTTCCGCGGCGCGCCCGGCATGGAACGGCTTGGTCATCGTGCCGAAGTTCTCGCGCAGGCCGCCGGCCTGCGATGCCGCGAGGGACAGGGCGCGTCGCGTCTGCTCGCGGTCGAGGCCGAGCAGCCGCGACGCACCAGCGGCGGCGCCGATCGCGCCGCACGTCGCGGTGCTGTGAAAGCCATGCTGATAATGTCGCGGCAGGATCGCTTCGGCGATCTTGGACTCGACTTCCACGCCGATCTGGTAGGCAATCATCATCTCGCGCCCCGCGCGACCATCGCGTTCCGCGAGCGCGAGCACCGGCGGCAGCGCCGGCGCGGTCGGATGCGTGAGGAGTCCGTACACGCGATCCTTCGACACCGCGAGTTGCGTGTCGTCGTAGTCGTCGGCGTGAATGCTCACGCCGTTCGCAAAGGCGGCGAAGCGCGCCGGAAGTGCCTCCCCGTTTCCGCCGATGATGGTACTGCCTTTCGGCACGGCGGCGAGTCCGAGCGATGCGAGGTAGCGCCGGATGATGTGGCCGGTCTCCGACGCTGCGCCCGCAAGCGCGAGTCCAATGCCGTCGAGCACCGAGCGCTTGCCGAGATGCGCGACGTCTTCAGGAATGGCCCCGGCCTTCGTGTCGACGATGAAATCCGCGATATACGCGGTCAATGAGCGTTCGCCCGCCATTCCACTTTCTCCCGTCCTGCGTGAAGACCTCGCCGATGCGCAAGCCGCGCCGCGAGCCGCACCGCGTGCTCCAGCGCGCCGGTGTCCGCGCGGCCCTGGCCCACGATGTCGAACGCGGTACCGTGAGCGGGCGTCGTGAATACCGTCGCCAGCCCGCCTGTCACCGTGACACCGCGGTTGAAGCCCTTGAGCTTGGTCGCGATCTGGCCCTGGTCGTGATACATGATCAGCACGCCGTCGTAATCGCCTGCAAACGCTCTGACGAACACGGTGTCGGCGGGAAACGGCCCGCGGCAATCGATGCCGCGCGCGGCGGCAACGGCGACTGCGGGCGCTATTACGTCGATCTCCTCGCGGCCGAAAAGACCGTTCTCCCCCGCGTGCGGGTTGAGCGCGGCCACCGCGATCCGCGGCGCGGCGAAGCCTGCGCCGCGCATCGTCTCATGCGCGAGGTCGAGCGCGTTGGCGATCCGGGTACCGGTGATCTGATCGAGCGCCGCGCGCAGCGAGACGTGGGAGGTCACGCGCGACACCCACAGGTCGTCCAGCACGTTCATCTCGCCGAAGAAGCCCGTGTGGCCGAATCGCCGAGCACGAGACCCAGCACGGGAAGGTTCGAAGCGGCGCCGGGCATCACCGGTCCTTTCGATTCGTGAAGATGTTGACGAGCACGATCAGCGCGAAGGTGATCACCAGCATCGTCAGCGAAAGGACTGCGATCGGTCCCCAGTCGTTGCTCTCGCGCAGATCGAACATCGCC
>JAICLP010000377.1 GCA_025925475.1 Burkholderiales bacterium
CCGGAACAGGAAGATCGCGAACACCGACAGGAAGAACGGCATCATGATCGCGAAGTACGTGTTCAGCAGGCCGAGTTGCGCGAGGCCCATGTAGAGCGGCAGCGCCGGGACCTGGATCGGGATGCAAAGCCCGAGCAGCACCAGCGCGAACAGCGCGTTGCGGCCGGGAAAGCGCAGCTTCGCGAGCGCGTACGCGCATGGCACCGCCACCAGCACCTGCACGAGCAGGATGCCGCCGCAGACGATGAGGCCATTGAGCGCGAAGCGCAGCAGCGGCACCTTGGACAGCGCGTTGCCGTAGTTCTCGGCGCCGTTGAAATGCTTCGGCCACAGGCTGAAATCGACGGCGAAAATCTCGGGCGGCGACTTGATCGAGGTGATCACCATCCAGACGAACGGCAGCAGGATGACGACCGCGCCGGCGATCAGCACCGCGTGCACGATCAAAAGCGACGCGGCGCGGCGCGCGAGCGCCGACACCGGCGTCGTCGAGTGCCCTGCGCGCGGCGTTGCAGGCAGCGGCAGCGTGGCCATCAGTAATGCACCCGCCGCTCCAGCACGAACGTCTGGACGACCGAGAAGATCAGCACGAACACGAGGAATACGAGCGTCAGCGCCGCCGCATAACCCATGTGGAAATACTGGTAGCCCTCGAGGTAGATCGCATAGAGCAGGACTTCGGACGAGCCCATCGGCCCGCCACGCGTGATGACCGCGACGGTGTCGAAGACCTTGAACGCGGTGATCGACGTCGTGACGATGACGAACATCGTCGTCGGCCCGAGCAGCGGCCAGGTGATCGTCAGGAAACGGTCGAGGCCGCCGCGGCAGCCGTCGATCTCCGCCGCTTCGTAGAGATCGCGCGGAATCGCCGACAGCCCGGCGAGGAACAGCACCATGTTGAAGCCGACGAGATGCCAGACCTCGATCGCCGCGAGCGTCGGCAGCACCCACGCGGGCTCGCTCAGGAAGCCGATCTCGTGAAAGCCGAGCGCGCGCAGCACGCCGTTCACCGGACCGAGGCTCGGATGCAGCAGGAACTGCCAGACGGTCGCCATCGCGATCAGCGTCGAGGTCACCGGCAGGAAATAGACGACCTCGTAGAACGAGCGCGTTCGCTTTCTGGAGTGCAGCAGCACGGCGATCAACAAACCGAGGCCGACGCCGAGCGGCAGCACGATCGCGACATAAACGAACGTGTTGCCAAGCGAGCGGCGAAATACCGGATCGCCCACGGCCTTGCGGAAGTTGTCGAGGCCCAGGAATTTCGTGTGCAGCGCGCCGAGCTCGTAATTGGTGAAGCTCAAATAGAGCAATACGAGCAGCGGCGCAATGTTGACGACGACGAGCAGCAGGAACGCGGGCGACGAGAATCCGATTCCCGCCAGGCGCTCGAGCCATTGCTGGCGATTGCGCGGTGGCGCGATCGTGGGAGCCGGGATCGCTACGCTGGCATTCATAGGAACCCGGCGCTCATGACCCGACGGCGCTGATCGCGCGCAGGTCGGCGCCCGCCGATGCCTGCATGTCGGCATCGGCGACGCGCCAGCCATCGGCGTCGAAGACATGACACGCGGACGGCGAGAACGCGATGGCGACATTGCGTCCGGCATCGACCAGCCGATCGGGCTCGACCGAGACCTTGCAGGTCACCGAGCCGCTTGCCGGCGCGGCGAGATCGACATGCAGGATATGCTCGGCGCCGAGGTTCTCGCTGCGATGAAGTCGCCCGACGAGCGCGATCTGGCCAGACCGCGTCACAGAACCGACCGGCGTTGCGCTGATCGATTCGGGGCGAATGCCGAGCGTGAGTTGCGCGCCGATCGGCTGCCTGATCCGAATCGGCAGTTCCATGCCGAAGAGCTCGACCGTTTGCTGCGAACCGACGCGCGCCGGCAGCAGATTGATCGCAGGCGTGCCGATGAATTGCGCGACCGCAACACTCGCCGGGCGTGCATAGAGCTCGCTCGGCCTTCCGAGCTGCAGGATCGCGCCGCTGTCCATCATCGCGACGCGATTGCTCATCGTCATCGCCTCGACCTGGTCGTGCGTGACGTAGATGAATGTCGCGCCGAGGCGCGCATGCAGGTCGGCGAGTTCGCTTCGCATGTGCACGCGAAGCTTGGCATCGAGATTGGACAGCGGCTCGTCCATCAGGAACGCGGCGGGCCTTCGCACCATTGCACGGCCGAGCGCGACGCGCTGGCGCTGGCCGCCGGAAAGCTGGGCAGGCCTTCGATCGAGAAGGGCGCCGATTTGCAACTGCTCGGCGATTGCCTGCACCTCGCGAGCGATCTCCCGCATGACTCGGCGTCGCCGCAGCGACAGCGCGCGCAACAGCGGCAAGCGCTCGAACAGGTTGAGCCGCGACATCACGAGTGGCAGCGCGATGTTGCCGAACACGCGCATGTGCGGGTACAGCGCGTAGCTCTGGAACACCATCGCGACGCGGCGCTCGTGCGGACGCAGATGATCGACCGGCGCGCCGTCGATCAGCACGCTTCCCGTCGATTGAACCTCGAGCCCCGCGATGATCCGAAGCAGCGTCGACTTGCCACAGCCCGACGCGCCGACGAGCGTCAGGAATTCGCCGTCGGCGATGTCGAGATCGATCCTCGACAACACCTCCACGTTCCCGAACGACTTTCCGACGCCTTTGAGCTCGACGCTTGCCATGCGCGTGCCGTCTCGGGTTCAGGCGCTATGCGGCCTGTCGCGGCGGATAGACTTCGTGGATCACGTCGTCGATCCAGTACGTCGAAAGGCCCGGGA
>JAICLP010000064.1 GCA_025925475.1 Burkholderiales bacterium
CCGCTCAACGCGTTTCGCGGCTTCAAGCCGGCGGACGGCCAGGAGCCCGAGCTCAACGTGCAACTCGATGTCGGCGCATGGGCGTACGCAGAGCCGGCGAAGCCGGGCGCTGCGCCGCCGCCGAAATCGACGTAATGAAAACGACCCCCACGCTCGCCTCGCTCGCTGCCCCCCGAGGGGGCGTGGTCAGTCTCTTGGGGCGGCCCGTCGGGACTGAAAGGCATTGGCGATGAATGATGGCGCCATGATGCGCAGCGTGCTGCCGTGGGGGATTGCATTCGCGATCGTCGTGGGCGCGCTCGGATACGAAACGAACTGGGGACGAAGCATCGACCCCGACCCGGTTGCGACGACGGTTCCGCACGCCGCACCCGTCACCGTGTCGCTGCTGCCCGAGTACAAGATCGCGGGCGGCACCGCGACGCGCAAGGAGACCGTCGACCGCGTGCTGTTCAATCCGACGCGCAGGGCGGCGCCGCCGGTAGTGCAGACCGCCGGGGGAGGGCCGGGCGCGATGCAGAAAGGCGTCTACACGCTGACCGGTACCACCGTCGTCGGCAACGTCGCCACGGCGTTCCTGCGCGAAGTGAAGGGCGGCAAGTCGCATACGGTTCATCAGGGCGAGACGCTCGACGGCATCGTGATCGCCGACGTCGCGGCCGATCACGTTCGACTGAAGCAGGGCGACGAGATCGAGGACCTGCAGCTCAAGATCGCGAGCGGCCCCAAGTCGACGATCCAGGTCGCCGCGCCCACGCCGGCGCAGGCGCCCGGCGCACGTCCAGCCATTCCAGCGGCAGGCGGCAGCGCGCCGCACGTGCCGAACGGCGCGCCGGTGCCGCCCGCGCCGCCGACCTCCATCAATCCCAATGCTGCACAGCGCCCCGGCGGCACCGCGAGCGTCAGCGAAATCCTGGCCGAGCGGCGGCGTGCCGCGCGTGCGGCCGCCGCTGCGGCAGCCGCGAACCAGTCCGGCGTGCAGCGCGCGCAATGATGGCGCGCATCCGGCCATTCCCCCCTGCAGCGCGTCCGGGAACGGCGCGCTGCTCGCGCAAGGAGACCGCAAGCGACATGACCCTTCGACGTGTTCCGAAAGCGCTCGGCACGGCCCTGCTGCCGCTACTCGCCGCCTGCGCGCAACAACCGGTGTCCGAGGTTGCGGCACCGGCGCCCGTGCCGGCGACGAAAGCAAAGGACAGCGCCGATGCGGGCATCGCCGGCGCGCACCCGGACGGCGAGCACGCGCGAATCTACAAGGGAACGGGGATCGTCGTTCGGGGCCAGGGTGTCGGCGGTCAGTTGCCGCCGGGAGCGGCAGCGCCCCAGAAAGGCGGCCCGGTCGTACTGAACTTCGAGGGTGCCGACCTGCGCGAGGTGGTGCGCAACATCCTCGGCGACATCCTGAACGAGGCTTACACGATCGATCCGAACGTCGGCGGTCAGGTCACGATCCGCACGACCGCCGGCATCCCGCGCGAAGCGCTGCCGGCGACGCTCGAGACGTTGCTGCGCATGAACGGCGCCACGATGGTGCGCGAGAACAACCTGTGGAAGATCGTGCCCCAGACGGCCGCCGTCCGGGGCAACGTCACCGCGCAACTCGGCAATTCGACGCGCGCGCTGCCGGCCGGCTTCTCCGTGCAGATCGTGCCGCTCAAGTGGGTCGGCGCCGCCGAGATGGCGAAGATCCTGGAGCCGTTCGCGAAGGACGCTCAGGCGGTGCGGCCCGACGTCACGCGTAACCTGCTGATCCTGTCGGGTACCGAGGAGGAGCTGCGCCACCTGCGCGAAACGATCGACCTCTTCGACATCGACTGGATGGCGGGCATGTCGGCCGGCGTGTTCACGCTGCAGAACGCCGACGTGAAGACCGTCTCGCAGGAGCTCGATAAGGTGATCGGGGACAAGGCCGCGAGCCCGCTCACCGGGATCCTGCGGATCATCCCGATCGAGCGGATGAACGCGCTGCTCGTCATCTCGCCCAATCCCGAATACATCGAACAGGCGAAGAAGTGGATCGAGCGCCTCGACAGCGGCAGCGGCGAGGGCGTGCGCTTCTACGTCTACAACCTGCAGAACCAGCGGGCGGAGCACGTCGCGCCGCTTCTGCAGCAGGCATTCACGGGCCAGGTGACGCAGCCGCAGGCGCCGTCGGCGCCCACCGTCGCGCCCGGCACGCCGGCCGGCACGATCGTGTCGCCGCCGTCGTTCCAATCGCAGCCGACGATGACGCCGAACACGCCGGCGGCGAGTGCAGCACCCGCGGCAGCGGCTGCGGCGGGCGCCGTCGTCGGCTCCTCTGCTGCGCGCCGAGCGCTCACCGGTGCCGAAGGCGGCGAAGGCGTCGTGCGCAACATCCAGGTCGTCGCCGACAAGGACCAGAACACGATCCTCATCGTCGCGACGCCCGCCGAGTACTCGATCATCGAGCAGGCGCTGCGCAAGCTCGACGTGCCGTCGCGGCAGGTGATGATCGACGTGACGATCGCCGAGGTGAAGCTCACCGATTCGCTGCAGTTCGGCATCGATTGGGTCTTCAAGGGCGGGGCGCCGTCCGGACGAGGCAGCGGCGGCAGTTTCAACCAGCCTCAGAACAAACCCTTCAATCCGGCGATTCAGCCGACCACGTCGGCGGCGGGCGCTGCGGCGTCGGGACTCGCCGTCGCCGCGCAGGGCTTCAGCTATCTCATCAACAACGCGAACTTCCCGGGCGGCGTCCAGGCGGTGCTGAATCTGCTCGACACGTACGGCAACACGAAGGTGGTCGCGAACCCGCACCTCGCGGCACTCGACAACCAGAAGGCCACCATCAAGGCCGGCAACCGGATTCCGGTGAATCAACAGACGCTCGTCGGCAGCACGGTCAATGCGGTGACGACGACCTCACAGTACATCGACACCGGCGTGCTGCTGCAGGTGACGCCGCACATCAACGCAGGCGGCCTCGTCACGCTCGACGTGCAGGCCGAGGTGAGCAGCCCGGGTACGCCGGCCAATCCCGGCGACGCGCCGCCGATCGATACGCGCTCCGTGCAGACGTTGCTCGCGGTGCCATCGGGTCAGACGATGGTGATGGGTGGGCTCATCCAGGAAACGAAGGGCAATACTTCGAGTGGATTGCCGATCCTGAACCGGATCCCGGGCCTCGGCGGCCTCTTCGGCAATCAGACGCTGCAAAACGACCGCAGCGAGCTCGTGCTGTTCATCACGCCGCATACGGTGACCGACAGCAGCGCCATCCAGTCGACGATCGAGGACCTGCGCCGGAAGATGGAGACGCTCGACCGCGTGTTCCCGGGAACGCCGAGCTGGCCCGCGTCGCCGCCGGACATGCGCGATCGCCTCAACGAGATGTTCAATCCTTATCGTTGGGACTTGCCGCGACCCTCGGTCCCGAAGCCGCTCGCGCCGCCGGCGGGGCAACCGACCGATACGCTGCCTCCGCCGGCGCCGAAGCCGACCGCGACGCCGGCCGGGCAGCCGGCGGATTCGGTCCCGCCAGCCCCCAGGTAGTCATGCGCGCGGACGCCAGGTAATACGAGAAAGCTGACGAGTTGTTGGCGCCGCTTTCCTCCATCCGAAATCGCGCCGAAATTGAATAAAGTGTCGGGAAACCCCGACAAATCACGATTTTCGCTTGTTGCGCCCCCGCAACACGCTTGTCTCCCACGCTGGCACAACTGACGCGAGATTGACGATGAAATTCGAAATCGCTAGGCTTTATTCAGGTTTCGCCGCGCGCCGCGCGCGGGTTGACTGGGCGTTTGGCGGTCGGTGCGCAGAGCGAGGCGAACGAATTAAAGCGATGTTTCGCGACGTTTTGCGGCACTTTCATCGTGGTACCGTCGCCAAACGACGACACTCGATGCTGGTGTCGCTGGCCGTGGCCATCGGTTTGCTGGGAGGATGCGCGGGTCTCGGGCGCCTGTCGGCCGACACGCCGGCCGACGTCAAGCGCGATGCGGTCGCCGCGCGCGCGAAGGCGCGCTGGGACCGTCTGATCGATCGCGATCTCGCGGGTGCGTACGAGTACATGAGCCCGGCATCGCGCGCGACGATGCCGTTGGACGTTTACAAGGCAAAGCACAAGGTGGGGCTGTACCGGTCGGTCAACGTCGATGACGTCAAGTGCGAGGCGGATGCGTGCACGGTGAAGCTGAGCCTGACTTACCAGTACAAGGGCGTGAAGGGCACGCGGAAGCCGATGACGTTGACGACGGTGCTGAACGAGCAATGGATCATCTCCGACGGTCAGGCATGGTTTGTGGATAGGGGCTAGGCTTTCACGGGCTTTCGCGTTGCAAAAAGCCTACAGGACACGATGGAGGGAGCGCCGATTTGTTTGTAATGAAACACCAACTGTAATAAGATTCGGTCGCTGTTGTTCTAAAGTGATCACTTTAAACGGCAACTCAACGGAGTCATCACCAACCATGAATATTTTCAAGAAGAAGTCGCTGTGCGCCGCGCTCGCCGGTATAGGCGCGCTGGGTGCTGCTGGTGCCGCGCAAGCGGTCAACCTGAATCCCGACGGACTGGGTCAGGTCCTGATCTATCCGTACTACACAACGCGCGCCGATCCGGCCGGCAACGCCTACAACTCGTTGCTGTCCGTCGTCAACACGACCGCGTCGGTGAAGGCGGTGAAGGTCCGCTTCCTCGAAGGCAAGAACAGCACGGAAGTCCTCGACTTCAACTTGTTCCTGTCGCCGAAGGACGTCTGGACCGCGGGCATCCTTCCGATGGGTGGTGGTGCCGGCGTCGTGACCAATGACGCTTCCTGCACGATCCCGGCGATTCCCGCCGGCGGCAAGGCGTTCGTGAACTTCGCCTACCAGAACGACGGTGCAGGCGCGACGCTCGATCGCACGACGGAAGGCTACGTCGAAATCATCGAGATGGCATCGTTTGCCGACGACTCGAAGACCGCTGCGAACGTCACGCACGTCAACAGCGTGCCGCCGGGTTGCGACAAGCAAACCGACGCGCTCGCGCTGTCCGAAGCGCTGCCGCCCGGTCTCGTCGATACCGACGGCCGCTCGGGCATTTTCGGTGGCATGACGCTGATCAACGTGAACTCCGGTTCCGACTACACGGAAGACGCGGTCGCGCTCGACAACTTCTCCGACACGTCGCTGTACTCGGCGGCCGGTTCGATCCTTCCGAACCTGACGCAGTCGAGCCCGCCGGTCAGCGTGACGAACGCGAACGGATTCGTGTTCACGTCCGCATGGGTCAGCGGCACTGCCGATCCGGTCAGCGCCGTGCTGATGCACGACCACATCATGAACGAATTCGTGCTCGATCCGGGCACGAACTCGGGCACCGACTGGGTCGTGACGATGCCGACGAAGCGCTTCTATGTGGGCCTCGGCACGGGTACGCCGGCGACGCTGTTCCAGCGCAACTTCAACAAGACGGCCGGTGCGTGCGACGACGTGACGCTCGCGATCTACGATCGCGAGGAAAACACGACGTCGACGCCGATCGACTTCTCGCCGCCGCCGCCCTCGCAGACGAATGCGCTGTGCTGGGAAGCGAACGTCGTGACGTTCAACAATTCGAACGTGCTCGGCTCCGCCAACGTCGCCAACATCCCGACGACGTTCGACAACGGCTGGCTCGACATCGGCTTCGCGAACACCGCCCCGATTCATACGCTGATGAGCACCGACACGATCACGACCGACATCTTCGCGTTCTTCACCGAAGGTGCGGCGACGTACGTCGGCTTGCCGGTGGTGGGCTTCGCCGTGCAGTCGTTCGCGAACGGTGCGATCACGGTCGGCGACCAGACCGTGCTGTCGAACTACGGCGGCAACTTCGCGCAGAAGGGCACGCGTCTCATCAGCCCCGAGGCGGGCTTCCCGTCGCCGGGTGCCGCTGCCGCGAAGTCGATGCGCACGCGCTGACTCTTGCGTCGAGCAACACGCAAGTGACGCAATTGTGAAGTAGATGACGAGAGGCGGGACTTGAACCAGGTCCCGCCTCTTTTTTCATCCGTTGATCGTCTGAAGACGGCTCGGTCAAGGGCCGCACCACAACACGATGTGAACCGTTTGTCCGCGGCAGTCGTCCGTGTGACGGATGCCGGCCAGGGAGAATGTCACCGTCATAACAATCGATCGACATGTGGCGCAGGGCTTGCAAACACTGCCCGGCGCAATGGCGGCGACGTGCCGCCGCTTTTCGAGGTAAATCATGCATATCAATCGCAACATCAGCCGCGTGCTCGCCGCCGCGGTCGCTTCCGGCGGATTATTCGTCGCGCCGCTGCCCGTGCATGCGACGCAGCTCAGCTGCTCGAGCTTTACGGCGACCCCCGATGGCTCCGGCAACATCACCGTCAGCTGTACTGACGCGGGATCACCGCCGCCGTCCAATTGCTCGATCAGCGCCAGTCCGACGACGATTCCCGCCAGTGGCGGGCAGGTCACGATCACTGCGAACTGCGGGACGAGTCCGACGGTGAGCGGCGGCAAGTCGGTGGTCGCTGGTACGTTCGCCAACACCTGGACCGACAGCATTCCCGCGAATACGTCGACGTCCAGTCAGTCGTTCACGTATAGCGTCAGCGGCGCCAGTGGAAGCAACCAGGCGACGGTGTTGCAGCTCGCGCCTGGCGGCTCCACTCCGCCGCCGACCGGTTCGATCAGTTGCCCCGGTTACGCGAATACGCTCGTCTACGATCTTCCCTGGAGTGCACTGTCGAAGGTCACGACGAAGGGATTCAACAACACTGCATTCGTCGTCGGTCGCTTCACGACGCCGCCGACCAGCGTGGTCAGCGCCACGGCGACGATCTTCACCGGGCAGTTCACCGAACCGACTGTCGTGAGGACGGGCGCGGTCTCCACCTCCCCGTGTGATTTGTCGGGACAGGGATTGGGAACGAGTGCCGTGTCTCCCGGCGTGAGCCAAGGGCCGTCGTGGTTCTACCAGATCAACGGGACTGCGCCGAGGTTGAGCGGCCGCCTAGTTCTGCGGCCGAGCACGACGTATTACATCAATCTCACGAATCGCGACAAGAACAACGCACCGACCTGCACGGCCGGAAGCTGTGAAATGATCCTGCAGCTGACGATCCCGACCGGGTTGTAATCGCGAAGCATCGTTGTCGATCTGAAGCGATGGCCCCTGCGGGGGCCATCGCTTTTTCGGCATCGACTTGCGTTTCGTTGCGCTGCGTCAAGCAGCAGACGGCTCCGCCTTCATGCGCAAGGCATAATCTCAGGTTTTCGGGCGCGCGCATTCATGTCTCGCCGTTTCCCCGCTTTGCTCCTCCTCGCGTTCGCGTTGGCCGCGGTCGTCCCCGCGCTCGCGGCCGATCTTCCGCCGGGCGTGCTCGCGAAGAGCCGCTGGATGGAGCTCACGAAGGCCGATTTCGATGCGGCGCTGCTCCGCGTGCCCGAGAAGATGCGTTTCGACTTCACGACGAGCCCGAAGCGCGTGCAGGGGGTGCTGAACAGCCTGCTGATGACGAAGACGCTTGCGGCGCAGGCGCGGGCGCACGGAACGCGGCCGGCACCGGCAAGCACGAGAGGCTTCGGCAGCGACGAAGAGCGCGCGCTTGCCGCCGGCGAGTTGCGGCGGATCGAGTCCGACGCGTCCACGGAATTCGACGCGAAGAAGGCGGCGTTCGAGGCGAAGGCGCGCGAGACGTACGAGTTCGATCGCGACAAGTACCGCGCGCCTGAGGAAGTACGGATTTCGGACATTGCGATCGAGATCAAGGATCGCGGTGACGACGCTGCACTTGCGCGCGCGAAGGAGGCGCGGCAGCGCATCGTCGCCGGTGAGGATTTCGCCAAGGTCGCGCGCGAATACTCGGACGATGCGACGACGCGCGACAAGGGCGGCGCGCTGCCGTTCGTCGCACGCGCTCGCCTCGCGAAGGAATACGCCGACGGCGTGTTCGCGCTGACGCGCATCGGCGAGATCTCGCAACCGATCAAGGGCCCCACCGCGTACCACATCGTCCGCCTCGACGAGCGTCATCCGGCGCGTGGCCTCGAATTCGGCGAGGTGCGCGATCGCATCATGCAGACGCTGCGCGAGCGCTACATCGCCGATCGGCGCGACGAGCGGCTCAGCGCGATCAACACCGATCCGACGATCGAGTTGAACCAGCCGGCGATCGACGCGCTCGTCACGCACGTCGATCCCGAGCTTATGAAGCCGGCTCCGATGAAGACGCCCAAAGCGGCGTCGTCGAAGTGACGTGGCGATGATCTCACGCGTTCATTCGAGCGCTTGACCCCGCTTCCCACGCCGACCACGGTGGCGCCCGAGGCGCCTGCGCGCAGCGGTAAAGTCTCGAGCGCGCGCAATCGCGCGCTCCTCGTCAATTTCTTCCGCCGCGAGCTGACGACGCGCTATCTCGGCAGCGTCACCGGGCTCGCTTGGGCGCTGCTCTCGCCGCTCGCGCTGCTCGCCGTCTACCAGTTCGTCTTCACGCACATCTTCAAGGCGACCTCGTTCGCGGGGCAGAGCTTTCTCGCGTTCGTCGCCGTCGCACTGTGGCCCTGGCTCGCCGCGCAGGAAGCGCTTCAGCGCGGCACGGTGTCGCTCGCGAGTTACGCGGGCATGATCCGCAAGGTCGCGTTTCCGCACGAGATCGTCGTGCTCGCGTCGGTGTGCGCGACGTTCGCGCTGCAGTTTGCCGGCTACCTCGCGGTGCTCGTGGTGCTCGTGCTCGCGGGCGAGCCGATTCATCTGGCAGGACTCGTCGTCGCCGTTCCGGTCTGGCTGATCCTCGTGGTCGGCGCCGTCGGCATCACGTTCGCGCTCGCCGCGCTGCAGGTGTTCGTCCGCGACGTCGAGCACGTGCTGATGCCGATCCTGATGATCCTCATGTACCTGACGCCGATCCTCTATCCGCTGTCGCTCGTGCCGCAGGACCTGCGCGGTTTCGTCGCCGCGAACCCGTTCAGCTGGGTCGTCGCGCGGCTGCGCGAATCGCTGCTCGACGGGCAGCTTGGCCTGCATGCGTCCGACGCGATCGCGCTCGCCGTCGCGTTGCTGCTGTTCGCCGGCGGACGCTGGGTGTTCCGCCGGCTGTCGCCGCACTTCGAGGATTTCGTGTGACCGGAACATGCTGTTCAACAGCTACGACTATCTCGTCTACTTCCTGCCGGTCGCGGTGCTCGGCTACTTCGCGCTCGGCAGCCGGCCGCGATGGTCGGTCCGCTGGCTCGTCGCGGCGTCGCTCGTGTTCTACGGCTGGTGGAACCCGCGCTACGTCCCCCTGATCCTCGCGAGCATCGCGTTCAACTTCGCCGTCGCGCTTCTGATTCAGCGCGCGCACTGCGCACGGCCGCATGATGCCCCCACGCTCGCGGCTCTTGCCGCTCGCTGCCCCCGGCGGGGGCGGAATTCGCGCTTTGGGACGGCCCGGCAGCGCTCATGGATCATCGCCGGCGTCGCCGGCAACCTGCTGCTGCTCGGCGTCTACAAGTATTCGGATTTCCTGCTGCGCACGCTCGCCGGTGCCGGTGTCGTGCCGCTCGTGCAGTTCCATCTCGCGCTGCCGCTCGGCATCAGCTTCTTCACGTTCACGCAGATCGCGTTTCTCGTCGACGTCGCACGCAGCAGGGCGCGCGAGCCGGCGCTTTCGAACTACGCGCTCTTCGTCACGTTTTTCCCGCACCTGCTGGCGGGTCCGATCATCCATCACAGCGAGATGATGCCGCAGTTCGCCTCCACCGCGAACAAGCGCGTCGCGTGGGACAACGTCGCGCGCGGCCTCTTCCTCATCGCGATCGGGCTTGCGAAGAAGACGTTCCTAGCCGATCCGCTCGCGCCGCTCGTCGCGTCCGGATTCGATCACGCGCATGCGATCGGTGCGCCCGACGCGTGGCTCTCGGTGCTCGCTTACACGCTGCAGATCTACTTCGACTTCAGCGGCTACACCGACATGGCGCTCGGCGCCGCGCTGCTCTTCAACATCCGGTTGCCGATCAATTTCGACTCGCCGTATCGCGCGCTCGACCTGCGCGATTTCTGGCATCGCTGGCACATCACGCTGTCGCGCTTCCTGCGCGAGTACCTGTACATTCCGCTCGGCGGCAATCGCAGGGCCGAGCCGCGCGTGCTCGCGAACCTGCTCGTGACGTTCCTGCTCGGCGGGCTCTGGCACGGCGCCGCATGGACATTCGTCGCGTGGGGCGCGCTGCACGGCGCGGGGCTGTGCTGCGTGCATCTGTGGAAGCGAACCGGCACGGCGCTGCCACCGATCGTCGCGTGGGCGGTCACGTTCCTGTTCGTGGCGATCGCGTGGGTGTTCTTTCGCGCGCCGTCGCTGCGCGATGCGCTCGCGATGCTGCGCGCGATGAGCGGGTTCGCCGACGCCACGACCAACGCCTCGACGACTGCGGCGAGATTGCTCGAAGGAACGACGCCGGTCGCGCTTGCGCTCGTTGCGGGCGTGCTGATTGCCGCGCTGCCGCGGAACTCGAACACGATGACGCGCGACCTCTCGGCGTCGTGGCTCGCCGGGGTGGCGACCGCCGCGGCGCTCGTCGCGTCGATACTACAATTCAGCCATGTCGCACCGTTCCTGTACTTCAACTTCTGAACAGTGATGACGCCACGCTGGCGCGCGTGGTGCCTGTCGGTGCTCGGCGCCGTCGTCGTCGCGCTGGCGGCCGTCGTCGCAATCAACGCGCTCGTCGATCCGTTCCAGCAGTACCGCCTCGCAACGTCGCATCCGCCGCGCTTCTACAAGCTCCATCATCGCTTCATCAATCCGGGCATCGCAAAGAACGCGTCCTACGACACGGTGCTGGTCGGCTCGTCGATCATGGAGAGCACTCGCAACGACACGATTGCCGACGCATGCGGCGGCCCGGCCGTGAACCTGTCGATGCCGGCCATCAGCGCCAGCGAGATTCGCGTGCTGCTCGGCGCGGTGTTTCTCGCGCACGAGCCGCGGCGCGTCGTCGTCGTGCTCGACTTCAACGCGCTCGCCGGCGCGCCCGACGCGCGGCAGGAGGATTCGGGGCCGCTGCCCTCGTACCTGTACGACGCGAACGTTTTCGACGACCTTCCGTACCTGCTTTCCGGCGTCGTGCTGCGCAAGTCGCTGTCGGTGCTGATGAATCGCCGCGACGAGGAGTTCACCACCGACGCGAACGCGCCCTGGTACTGGGCGGATCGGGTCGCGTTCGGCCGCACCGAAGTCCTGCGCGGGCTCGATCTGCATGACCTCAACGCGCGATTCCGCCAGCCGGCGCGGACGTTGCCGGGCATGCGCGCGAGCTTCGAGCGGAACATCCTCCCGCTGCTGCGCGCGCATCCGCACACGCATTTCGACCTCGTATGGCCGCCGTATTCGATGCTCGTGTGGCTCGACTTCCGGCAGCGCAATCAACTCGACGTGACGTTCGCATTCAAGCGCTACATGACGCAGGCGGTCTCCGCGCTGCCGAATGCGCGCATCGTCGACCTGCAGGGACACGACGAGATCACCGGCAATCTCGATCTCTACCGCGATCTCTATCATTTCGCGCCGCAGGTCGACGCGTGGATCGTCGCGCGCACCTGCGCGAATCTCGACGGCGAGGATGCATCGAACGTCGAGCGCTACGAGCGCGACCTCCGCGCGAAGCTCGTCGCGTGGCGGCCGCCGGCAGAGGGGGGCGTCGCGTGGACCCGCTGATGCGGCTTGCGAACGTCGGCAAGGACTACGCGAAGGTCGACACGCGCGGCGGCCGGCTGCGCCTCGTCTACGACCTGTTGCGTAAACGCGGGGCCGCGAACGTCTTTCGCGCACTCGACGATGTATCGCTGACATTGTCGCGCGGCGAATCGCTCGGCGTGATCGGCGAGAACGGCGCCGGCAAGTCGACGCTCCTGAAGATCGTCGCCGGCGTGATCGAGCCCACGCGTGGCCACGTCGCCGTCAATGGCCGCGTCGGCGCATTGCTCGAGCTCGGCGCCGGCTTTCATCCCGAGTACAGCGGGCTCGCGAACATCGAGCTCGCCGCCGCATTGCTCGGCCTGTCGCCGCGCGAAATCGCCGCGAAGCGCGACGAGATCATCGCGTTCGCCGACATCGGCGATCACATTCGCGATCCGATCAAGCAGTACTCGTCGGGCATGGTGGTCCGGCTGGGCTTCGCAGTCGCGACGGCGCTCGCGCCGGAAATCCTGATCACCGACGAAGTGCTCGCTGTCGGCGACGAATCGTTCCAGAAGCGCTGCATCGCATGGATGGAGCGCTTCCTCGACGGCGGCGGGACGCTGCTGCTGTGCTCGCACAGCATGTATCACATCCAGAAGCTGTGCCGGCAGGCAGTCTGGTTGAAGGACGGCCGCATCGAGCTGCAGGGCGCGGCCGAGGACGTCACGCGCGCATACCTCACGTATCACGAAGAGAAGGCGGCCGCGGCGAAATCGGCGGGCATGCCGCTCGCGCACGCGATGGCGAACGGCGCCTACGCGATCCGGTCGCTCGAAACGAGTGCGGCGGACATCACGCAAGGCGACGACCTGTCGCTTTCCGGAGATGTCTACTCGCCCGACGGACGCGAGCCGGTGGTCGTCATCGGCATCGTGCGCGCCGACGGTACCCCGGTATTCGGCGTGGCTTCGGACATGGATTGCGTCGCGATTCGCCGCGGCGACGAGCATCGCTTCGAATTCGGGCTGACATTTCCCGCGCTGCCGCTGCAGCCGGGCAAGTACTGGATCAAGGCGCATGCGGCCGACCCGGAGGGGCTGCGCGTCTTCGACGACGTCGAGCGGCCGCTGATCGTGCGCGGCCGCACGCGCGAGCTCGGGCTCGTGCATCTTGCGCATCGTTGGCACGATGGCGTCGATCGCTGAGCCCGTCAGCGCGCACGGGCCGTACGCCGCCGCCATAGCGAACCTGGAAGCGAGCGTCACGCAGCGCGATCGTGCCGAACGACGTTGCGCGGCGGACATCGCGTGGATGCTGCTCGCCGCCTCCGGCATCGCGGCCGGCGTCTATCTGCGCGTCACGCAACTGTCGACCCAGATCCTTCTCGACGACGAGTGGCATGCGATCCACAAGCTGTTGCACTCGGACGTGAAGGGCATCCTCACGAGCTTCGGCGTCGCCGACTACAGCATCCCTCTCACGCTGTATTACCGGTTCCTCGCGGATCACGGCGGCTTGAGCGAATGGGGAATGCATCTGCCGCTGCTCGTCGCCGGCATCGCGCTGCTCGTCGTCGCTCCGTTGCTGATGCGACGCGACGTGGCGCCGCCGGTTCGCGCAACCTGGATCGTGCTGCTCGCGATCTCACCGCTCCTCGTGTACCTGACGCGCACCGCGCGGCCGTACGCATTGACGTGCCTGCTCGCATTCGTCGCCGTCGTCGCGTTTCGCAACTGGTGGCGCCGCGCGCCGCACCCGGCGGCGTGGGCGTCGCTCTACGTCATCGCAACCGCGCTTGCCGGCTGGCTGCATCTGATCACGCTGCCCTTCACGCTGCTGCCATTCGCGTATTACGCCGTCGCGCTGGCATCGCAGCGC
>JAICLP010000446.1 GCA_025925475.1 Burkholderiales bacterium
AAGATCAACCCGCAGCGCACGGCGCTGATCGAGCGGTTCAACCGCGAGATCAAGCTGTAGCGACAACCGAAGTAGGGTCAGAAACGACTTTCGTGCGCTGAACCACGTCGGCCATCGAAGCATGCGCCAACGCACGTCGTCTCTGACCCTTTCCGACGAATGGCCGCTCGCGCTGCCGCTCGCCGCGCTTTTCATCGTCTGCTTCGTCGCGCCGTTCTGCGTGCTGCTCGCGCTGAGCCTGCAGACCGGCACGGACGTCCACGCGTTCTCGATCGCGCACTACGCGAAGTTCTTCGGCGACACGTTCAACCTGAGCATCCTGTGGTCGACGCTGTGGCTCGCAATCCGCGCGACGCTCGTCTGCCTGCTGTTCGGTTATCCGATCGCGTGGGTGTGCTCGCGCGCGCCGTCGCGCTGGCAGAGCGCGCTCGTGTTCGTCGTCGTGCTGCCGATCCTGACGAGCGTCGTCGTCCGCACGTTCGCCTGGATCGTGATCCTGGGCCGCGAAGGGGTGATGAACGACGTGCTGCGCGCGCTCCACGTCGTCGATGAGCCGGTGCCGCTGCTGTTCACCGAGACCGGTGTCATCACCGTGCTCGCGCAGGTGCAGATGCCGCTGATGGTACTGCCGCTGTTCGCGACGCTATCGCGGATTGATCCCAATCTCGGCGATGCATCGGCCGCGCTCGGCGCCGGTGCGTGGCGCACGTTCTTCCGCGTCACGCTGCCGCTGTCCACGCCCGGTCTCGTCGCCGGCTGCATCCTCGTCTTCTCGGCGTGCGCCACGGCGTTCGTCACGCAAACGCTGATCGGCGGGGCGCGGCTCGTCTACATGCCGCTGCACATCTACCAGCAGGCGATCGGCGCGAACAACTGGCCGTTCGCGGCGGCGATCTCGGTCGTGTTCACCATCGCGGTGATGCTCGTCATCTACGCACTCAACCGCGCGGGCCGCACCGGCAGGGCCTATGGCGACGCTCGTTGACGCGGGAGTACGGGCGAAGACCGGGGTCGCGCCGTCGGTGCAGCGGATCACCTGGGACGTGCGTTCGCAGCGCGTCGTGTTCGGCGTGCTGACGGGAATCGCCGTCGTATTCCTGATCGGGCCCACGATCATCGTGCTGCTGACGTCGTTCACCGCGAGCGAGTCGCTGCGCTTTCCGCCACAGGGCTATTCGCTGCGCTGGTATCGGGCGCTGCTCGATGCGGATCAGATGCAGGCCGCGGCATGGAACAGCCTGATCGTCGCGTTCTGGACGACGCTTGCTGCGGTCGTGCTCGGAACGGCGGGCGCGCTCGGCATCGCGCGCAGCAGGACGCGCTTCGCGCGGATGGCCGACGTGCTCTTCATGTCGCCGCTGATCCTGCCGGCGCTCGCGTTCGGCTTCGCCGCGCTCGTCTACATTCATCTGCTCGGCTTTCATCCG
Organism: Burkholderiales bacterium; assembly: GCA_025925475.1. Taxonomy (GTDB): domain Bacteria; phylum Pseudomonadota; class Gammaproteobacteria; order Burkholderiales; family Casimicrobiaceae; genus VBCG01. The sequence goes on from JAICLP010000446.1 coordinate 1,428, forward strand.
TCGATTCCGTTGCTCGTCGTCGGCCACGTCGTCGTTTGCGTTCCGTTCGTGCTGCGCACGACGATCGCCGCGCTCGCGCAGGTCGATCCCGCGCTGTTCGACGCGTCGGCGAGCCTCGGTGCCGGACGCATGATGACGTTTCGCCGCGTGACGCTGCCGCTGATCGGGCGCGGCGTCGGCGCCGGCGCGTTCCTCGCGTTCATGGCGTCGTTCGACAACGTGCCCGTCTCGCTGTTTCTCGCCGACG
>JAICLP010000176.1 GCA_025925475.1 Burkholderiales bacterium
AGGATGCGCAACCTCGGCGGCATCATCATCATCGACTTCATCGACATGGAGAACGTCGACCATCGCAATGCGGTGCTCGCCGAGTTCGACAAGGCGCTCGAGCGCGATCGAACGCGTCTCACCGTCAACGGCTTCACGCAACTCGGCCTCGTCGAGATGACGCGCAAGCGCACGCGCGAATCGCTCGCCCACATCCTCTGCGAGACGTGCCCGACGTGCGGCGGGCGCGGCGAATTCAAGACCGCGCAGACGATCTGCTACGAGATCCTGCGCGAGATCCTGCGCGAGGCGAAGCAGTTCAACGCGCGCGAGTTCCGCATCCTCGCATCGCAGTCGGTGATCGACATGTTCCTCGACGAGGAGTCGCAAAGCCTCGCGCAATTGGGCGACTTCATCGGCAAGCCGATCTCGCTGCAGGTTGAGACGCTCTATACGCAGGAGCAGTACGACGTGGTGCTCATTTAGGCGGGCCAGAGTTTCGCCCGCAGAATGGCGCGCACGATACTTTGGCCCGTTTGGTCCTCCGCGAAAAGCTCGGGGCGGCCCGTCGCTTTTCGCGCGGCAATTGCAACGGGGCCGATCGCGCGGTAAATGCCAAATCCGATCGCCACCCGCCTCGCGCGCTTCCTCGATCGTGTGCGCGCGCTCGCCGCGCGGCCCTTCCGCCGCGAAGTCGCGCCCGGCCGCTTCGAGTCGGGCAGCGCATCGTCGTTGCGCGGCTACCTGACGACGGCGCCGCTCGCGGAGCCCTCGCGCGACTATCTCGTCTACGTTCCGCGCGGCTTTTCACGCAGCAGGCGGGCGCCGCTGCGCGTGCTGTGCCACGGCTGCAGGCAGAGTGCCGAAGATCTCGCCGCGCTGTCGCGGGTGGCCGAATACGCGGACCGCGAAGGTTGCCTGGTGCTGATGCCGATGCAGTCGACCGATGCGAACGCCTGGGGCTGCTGGAACTGGTTCGAGACGAATACCGAACACGGCGCCGGTGAAGCGGCGATCATCGCCGCACAGATTCTTCGGGTTCGCCGGCGGTATCGGGTACGTCGCGAGCGCATCTGGATTGCCGGGTTGTCTGCCGGCGGCGCACTCGCGGCGATCCTCGGCATGCGCCATGCGCGACTCGTCCGTGGTGTCTTCGTGCATTCGGGACTTGCGTGCGGTGCCGCAGCATCGGCCGCCAGCGCCTTGTCGGTGATGCGCGACGGACCGAACAACGACGTCGTCGCCGTGGCGGACGAGGCGCGAAGCCGATGGCGCGATAGCGCGCCACCGAACGTTGCACTGCTCGTCGTGCAGGGCGACCGCGACGACGTCGTCGCGCCGGCCAATGCCGAGGCGCTGGTTCGCCAATACCTTCGCTTCAACGGTGACACGCTGATTGCGTCGGACATGCCGTTGCGGCGAAGCGATGCATCGTCGCACGAAGCGGCCGGCGTGCGGTACGGGTTGCGTACCGACGACTGGTGGATCGACGGCCGCGTTCGCGTGCGCCAGGCGACGGTCGAAGGCCTCGGACATGCGTGGAGCGGCGGCGATGCAAGACATGAATTTTCCGATCCGCGCGGTCCCGACGCGCTCGAGCTTTTCGCGCGGTTCGTCGGGGACGCCGAAGGCCGCGAAAAACGCTCGCGGATCGCGCGCCTCCTCGGTACACGGGCCGCGGGCATTGACCGCAGCCCCTAAGTAAGAGCATTATTACTTGCGTGGCGCCCGCGGGAGCGGCGAGGTGCGGATGCGGCGCCCACCCCGTGCCATGACCCCGGACCTCCTCCATCGCCCGATCGAGGTCGTGAACGTCGGCCTCGCCGGCTTCGCGCAGGACCTCGCTTCCCGCCAAGTGCCGGTCGTCCAGGTCGATTGGACGCCGCCCGCCCGCGGCGATGCGACGCTCGCCGCGCTGCTCGGCCGCCTTGCTGCCAGCGAGGGCTCGATTGTGCCGGCGAATGCCGAGGCGCTTCGCCGGCTGCTCGATGGCGAGCCCGTCCTCGTCGACGTTCAAACCGCCGGCGACGTGATTGCCGGCCTCGGCGAGCGCGTGATCCTGCACGCCGGACCGCCGATCGAATGGAACCGCATGTGCGGCCCGCTTCGTGGCGCGGTCGCGGGGGCGATCGTCTACGAAGGCTGGGCGCGCGACCTCGGCGCCGCGACCGAACTGGCTGCATCGGGCGCAATCACGTTCCGGCCCAATCACGACGGTGGCAGCGTCGGCCCGATGACCGGCATGATCACCCGTTCGATGCCGGTATTCGTCGTCGAGAACCGCACGTTCGGCAATCGCGCGTACAGCACGATCAACGAAGGCCTCGGCAAGGTGATGCGCTTCGGCGGCAACGACGCGAGCGTCATCGACCGGCTGCGGTGGTTGCGCGATGTCTGCGGTCCGCGCCTTGGTGACGCACTGCGTTCGATCGGCGGCATCTCGCTCGGGCCGCTGATCGCGCGCGGACTCGCGATGGGCGACGAGATGCATCAGCGCAACGTCGCGTGCTCGGCCCTGTTCCTGCGCGCGGCCGCCGCCGCGATCGCGCGCGGCGGCGGCTCCTCGGAGGACATCGCAGCGGTGCTGCAGTTCATCGGCGGCAACGACCAGTTCTTCCTGAACATCGCGATGGCGATGGGCAAGGCGATCACCGATCCCGCGCGAGGGCTGGCGCATTCGACGATCGTCACGGCGATGTGCCGCAACGGCACCGACTTCGGCATTCGCGTGAGCGGCACCGGCGACCGATGGTTCACCGCACCGGTCGAGATGCCGCAGGGTTTGTACTTTCCCGGCTATTCGGAAGCCGATGCGAATCCCGACATCGGCGACTCGGCGATTCTCGAGACGATCGGCCTCGGCGCATTCGCGATGGCGGCATCGCCGGCGGTCGTCGGCTTCGTCGGCGGCGGCGGTGTCGCGCAAGCGCTCGACTACACGCGGGCGATGGCGGACATCTCGATCGGCGCGAATCCGAAGTGGCCGATCCCGCTGCTCGACTTCGCCGGCGTGCCGTCCGGCATCGACGTGCGCCGTGTCGTGGAGACCGGCATCGCGCCTGCGATCAACACCGGCATCGCGCATCGCGAGGCGGGCGTCGGGCAGGTCGGTGCCGGCATCGCGCGGGCGCCGCTCGGCTGTTTCGATGCCGCGTTGCGGGCGCTCGCGGAACAGGAGCGGACGCGATGACGTATGTCGCAAGCCGCGTCGTGCGCGGCCGCTACCTCGATTCGGTGAGCCTGATGCGCGTCTCGCAGAGCCTGTCGGCGCTCGAAGGCGTCGCGGAAGCGGCGGTGATGATCGGCTCCGACACGAACAAGCGGCTGATGCGCGACTCGGGACTGCTCGGCGCCGAAGCCGAAGCCGCGCAACCGGCCGACCTGATCGTCGGCGTTCGCGCCGAAAACGAAGCTGCCGCGCGCGCGGCACTCGCCGGGGTCGATGCGCTGCTGAGCAAGCGTGCGTCGAATGCGGCAGGCAGCGCGATCGGGCACGCGCGAACGCTCGCCGGCGCGACGAAGATGCTGCCCGGCGCGAGCATCGCGTTGATCTCCGTGCCCGGTGAATTCGCCGCGGCCGAAGCGGCGAAGGCGCTTCGTGCCGGTCTCAACGTGCTGCTGTTCAGCAACAACGTATCCCTCGACGACGAATTCGCGCTGAAGCAGCTCGCGCGCGAGCGCGGCTTGTTGCTGATGGGGCCGGATTGCGGGACGAGCCTCCTCAACGGTGTGCCGCTCGCGTTCGCCAACGTCGTCCCCCGCGGCGGCGTCGGCGTCGTGGCCGCGTCGGGCACCGGATTGCAGGAGGTCACGACGCTCGTCGCACACGGCGGCGGCGGGATATCGCACGGCATCGGCGTCGGCGGCCGCGACCTGCGCGACGAGATCGGCGGCATCACGACGCTGATGGCGCTCGATGCGCTCGACGCGGATGCGGCGACGACGCACATCGTGATCATTTCGAAGCCGCCGGCGCCGCGCGTCGCCAACGCAGTGCTCGAGCGCATCGCGAAGAGCGCGAAGCGCTTCACCGTCTGCCTGCTCGGGCAGGCCGACATCGCGCTGCCCTCCAACGCTCGCCGTGCGCACACGCTGCGCGAGGCTGCGGAACTCGCGCTCGGCGTCCGGTTCGCACCCGACTTCGTCGCCCGTACCGCACTCCCGCAAAATCGGCGCGGCAATCGCGTGCGCGGACTCTATTGCGGCGGCACGCTATGCGCCGAAGCGCAGCTCGTGTTGCTCGGCGCGGGCGAACCCGTCGCGTCGAATGCACCGGTCCCCGGGGCGCGGGCGATCGACGGCGCGATGCCGGATCGCGCGCATGCGGTCGTCGATCTCGGCGCCGACGAATACACGCGCGGCCGCCCGCATCCGATGATGGAGCCCGCGATCCGGAGCGAGCCGTTGCGCGCGGCGATGAATGATCCGGCGACGGCCGCCGTGCTGCTCGACGTCGTGATCGGCTACGGTGCGCATCCCGATCCCGCCAGCGTGCTCGTCGATGCCGTCGGATCGATGCCGGCGCAGCGACCACCGATCATCGCGTCGGTCTGCGGCACCGAAGGCGATCCACAGGTCTATTCGCGGCAGGTGCGAACGCTGGAGAGCGCCGGCATCATCGTCGCGCCGTCGAACGCGCATGCGGCCGAGTTCGCCGTGCGCGTACTGCACAGCCGCTGAGTACGACTCAGGTCGCCGCCGCGACCGCCATGGCGCCGGCGAGCGCGTCCCATCCCGACGTGTGACCGACCGCGGCGATCGCGTCGAGCGCGTCGTTCGCATCGCGACCTTCGGCGAGCGCGCATAGGCACGCGTGCAGCGCTTCACCACCTTCGCCGCGCGCAGCGGCTGCGAGATGCGCGACGCTGACCGGATGCGTTGCATTCGCGCAAAGCGGCAGCAGCCAATCGCCGAGCGCCTTCGCCGGATCCATCTTCCCGAACGCGTGCAGTGCGACGAGCGCGCCGCCAAGGAAATCGTCGCCGGAGGGCGTGAGGCCCGGCCCGAGGCCGATCAACGCGCCGAGTGACGGTGGTGGCGGACAGCGGAAGTTCGCAAGCCAATCGCGCAAGGCACGCGAGGCGTCGCGGCCGATGCAAGCGAGCGGACCGGACGACGCGACGACGCCGACGAGAAATCCGAGTCCATCCGCAGGAACACGACTGCGTGCAGCGCTTCGCACGTTGACGACGCCGCGCGCCAGACATTCACGGTCGATCGGCAATGCGGGCTTCGCCGGATGCCAGCGCACCGCGGAGGCGAAGTCGAGTTCCACGCCGCCGCCCTTGAAGCGAGGCCATGAACCGGCGACGCGCTCGCCCGGCTGCAGCGCCGCAAGCCATCCGTGGAGCGCGTCGTTCACTCCGACGAGCGCGTTCAGCGGACCGCGGCCGAGGCCGCTTCCGCCGACACAAAGCCACTGACTCCCGAGCTCGACGTACGCGCTGCGCTCGAACACTGCCCGCACGCACCCGTCACGGGCACCGGCGATTGCGTCAGCGGCAAGGCCGCCGACGCAGGCAACCATCAAAGACGTTGCATCACGACTCGGCGACGACATGCGTACCGGCGTCGCCCTCGAACGCTGCGGCGGCCTGCTCGAGGTGCGCGATGACCGCGCGCTTGCCGCCGTGCGCGAGAAAGCGCAGCACCGCGTCGATCTTCGGCGCCATGCTGCCGCGCGCGAAGTGGCCCTCCGCCTGGTATGCCTCCAGCTCGCGCACGCTCACCGTGCCGAGCTCGCGCTGGCCGGGCTTGCCGAAGTTGATCGCAACGCGCGGCACCGACGTCAGGATCATCAGCGTGTCGATGCCGAGCAGGTTCGCCATGAACGCCGACGTCAGATCCTTGTCGATGACCGCCTCGACGCCGTGCAGCCGGCCGTCGGCATCGCGGACGACCGGGATCCCGCCGCCGCCGCCCGCGATGACGATCGTGCCCATCCTCGCCATCGTATCGATCAGCGGCAGGTTGACGATCGCGCGCGGCCGCGGCGAGGCGACCGCATAGCGCCACCCGCGTCCTGCGTCTTCCATCATATGGGAGCCCTGCGCGATCAGTGGCCGCGCGTCGGCCTCCTTGAAGAACGGGCCGATCGGCTTGCTCGGGTTGCCGAACGCCGGATCGTCGCGGTCGACCTCGACCTGCGTCAGCACGCACGCCACGATTCTCTTGCTGCCCGCGCTCGCAAGCTCGTTCTCCATCGCCTGCATCAGCAGGTAGGCGATCCCGCCCTGGCTATGCGCGACGCAGATGTCGAGGCGCATCGGCGCGACTTTGTCGCGCGTCAGGATCTGGCGCATCAGGATCTTGCCGACGACCGGCCCGTTGCCATGGGTCACGATCAGCTCGCCCTGGCGCTGCATCAGCGGCAGAAGCGCGCGCGCTGCGTTCGCGGCGACCACCTCCTGCTCCTCCGTGGTGCCGGTGATGTTGTCGGGGTGCGTAGCGTTGCCGCCGACTGCCACGAGGACCCGACTCGAACTATCCGCGCTCGCGGGACGTGCCGCACTGGTCATCGAGGCTCCTTCCCGAGAGGCCGAAATGCGCCGGCCCACATCGAAAGTCGTTGACGCGGCGCCGGCAGTTCCTAGAATAGTAAAAATTCTCTTACTAGTCCAACGAGCATCGCCGGCGTGACAGGCGGCGCGAGTTGGAGCAGCATGGCAGGGCGCAACGCAGCCGCGGCCGGATGGCCGCAAGTAACGCACTTCTTACTTGGCTCGGAGGAGAAAATGGGAATCGCACGCAGTGCCCGCACCCTATGGCGCGCAAGCCTTTGCGTCGCCG
>JAICLP010000224.1 GCA_025925475.1 Burkholderiales bacterium
ACGAGCTCGCGCACAGCTCGATCCGCTTCACCGTCGGCCGCTTCACGACCGACGAGGAAATCGACTACACGGTGCAGCTCGTCCAGCGGAAGATCGCGAAGCTGCGCGAGCTGTCGCCGCTATGGGAGATGCATCAGGAAGGCATCGATCTGGATACGGTTCAATGGGCGGCACATTAGGAGTCAGTTGAAATGGCATACAGCGACAAGGTCCTGGATCACTACGAAAACCCGCGCAACGTCGGCTCGTTCGCGAAGGGCGAGGAGGGCGTCGGCACGGGCATGGTTGGCGCGCCCGCCTGCGGTGACGTGATGAAGCTTTCGATCAAGGTCGGCGCCGATGGCGTGATCGAGGACGCGAAGTTCAAGACGTACGGCTGCGGCTCGGCGATCGCGTCGTCGTCGCTCGTCACCGAATGGGTGAAGGGCCGCACGCTCGACGAGGCGATGTCGATCCGCAACACGCAGATCGCCGAGGAGCTCGCGCTGCCGCCGGTGAAGATCCACTGCTCGATCCTCGCCGAGGACGCGATCAAGGCGGCCGTCGCCGACTATCGTGCGAAGCATCCGCAGGACGTGGCCGCGACCGAGGCGCCCGAACACTGATGGCGATCACGATGACCGAAAGCGCCGCGCGTCACGTCGCGGCGAACCTCAGGAAGCGCGGCAAGGGGATCGGGCTGCGCCTCGGCGTACGCACGTCGGGCTGCTCGGGTCTCGCCTACAAGCTCGAGTATGCCGACGAAGTGCGGCCCGAAGACGCGCAGTTCGAAAGCCACGGCGTACGGATCGTCGTCGATCCGAAGAGTCTTCCATACCTCGAAGGCACGCAGCTCGATTTCTCGCGCGAAGGCCTGAACGAAGGCTTCAAGTTCAACAACCCGAACGTACGCGACTCCTGCGGGTGCGGCGAGTCGTTCAACGTTTAAGAGGAAAAGGGGCCAGGTTCGAATTTCGCGAACAAAGGGCATCAATAGCGCTGCGGTGCCGCGAAATTCGAGCCTGGCCCCTTTTTGACGAGCCTGGCCCCCTTTTGACGCGGAGGCCTGCGGGCCTCCGTGCCATTTCAGATGTCGCCCATGATCGATTTCTCGCGCAGTCACTTCGACCTGCTCGGGTTGCGTCCCGGCTTTCGCATCGACGCCGAGGCGCTCGAGCGCGCCTATCGCGATCTGCAGCGACGCGTCCATCCCGACAACTTCGCGCGTGCGAGCGACGCGCAGAAGCGGCTTGCGCTGCAGGCGTCGGCGCGTGCGAACGAAGCGTACCGGACGCTGCGCGATCCCGTGGCGCGCGCCGAATACGTGCTGGCGCTGCGCGGTGTCGATGCGGCATCGGAGACCGACACGCGGCTGCCGGTCGAATTCCTGACGCGCCAGCTCGAGCGCCGCGAGGCTGCCGAGGAAGCGAAGGACGCGCACGACGATCGCGCACTTGGCGCGCTCATTGACGACGTGCGCCGCGAAGCCGCCGAGGCCCGCGATGAAGTCGCGCGCCTGCTCGATGCGAGCGATCCCGCGACGCCGATGCGCGTGCGCGAATGGCGCTTTCTGGTGAAGCTCGCCGACGATCTCGACGCGCTGCGCGACGCGCAAATCTGACGTGGCGCTTTTTCAGATTTCCGAACCCGATCAGTCGCCGCTGCCGCATGCGAAGCGGCGTGCGGTCGGCATCGATCTCGGCACGACGAATTCGCTCGTCGCGACGGTGCGGGATGGCGTGGCGGTCGTGCTGTGCGACGACGCCGGCCGGCCGCTCGTGCCGTCGGTTGTCCGATACGGCGAGCATGCGACCGAGGTCGGCTACGACGCGCTCGCGCATGCCGCCGACGATCCGCACGACACGATCGCGTCGGCCAAGCGACTGATGGGCCGCGGGCTCGCCGACGTCGCGAGCGGGCAGCGCCGTGCCTATCGCTTCGTCGACGGCGAGGGCGTGATCCGCATGGCGACCCGCAGCGGTGCGAAGACGCCGATCGAAGTGTCCGCCGAAATCCTGAAGACGTTGCGCGCACGCGCCGAAGCGTCGCTCGGCGGCGCGCTCGACGGCGCGGTCGTCACGGTGCCCGCGTACTTCGACGACGCGCAGCGCCAGGCAACGAAGGATGCGGCGACGCTCGCCGGCGTGCCAGTGGTGCGCCTCCTGAACGAGCCGACGGCAGCCGCGATCGCATATGGATTGGACAACGCGGCAGAAGGCACGTATGCCGTGTTCGATTTGGGCGGCGGCACGTTCGACATCTCGATCCTGCGACTCACGCGCGGCGTATTCGAAGTGCTCGCGACGAACGGCGATTCGGCACTTGGCGGCGACGATTTCGATCATGCGATCGTCGACTGGGCGCGCGACGAATCACGCCTTCCGGCACTCTCGGCTGTCGATGCGCGGCGCCTGCTGGCGAGGGCGCGCGAGGCGAAGGAATTGCTGACGCAGCACGACGCGGCGCCGCTCATCGTTTCGTTCGCCGACGGCGCCCGGCTCGAGCTGACGCTTTCGCGCGAGACTTTCGGCCGTCTCACGCACGCGCTGGTGGCGAAGACGCTCGTCCCCGTTTCACGCGCGCTTCGCGATGCGAAGCTCACGGCGTCCGACATAAAGGGCGTCGTGCTCGTCGGTGGTGCGACGCGGATGCCGCAGATTCGTCACGCGGTGGCCGCTTGCTTCGGCCAGGCGCCGCTGACCAATCTCGATCCCGATGAGGTGGTCGCGCTCGGCGCGGCGATCCAGGCGAACAAGCTCGTCGGCAACCGCGACGGCGACGACTGGCTGTTGCTCGACGTGATTCCGCTGTCGCTCGGGATCGAGACGATGGGCGGCCTCGTCGAGAAGATCGTGCCGCGCAACTCGACGATCCCCGTCGTGCGTGCGCAGGACTTCACGACGTTCAAGGACGGGCAGGCGGCGATGGCGCTGCACGTGCTGCAGGGCGAGCGCGAGAAGGTCTCCGATTGCCGCTCGCTCGCGCGCTTCGAGTTGCGCGGGATCCCGCCGATGACGGCCGGCGCCGCGCGCATTCGCGTGTCGTTCGACGTGGACGCCGACGGCCTGCTGTCGGTGTCGGCACGCGAGCAGACGACGGGCGTCGAGGCATCGATCGCGGTCAAGCCATCGTACGGCCTGACCGACGCGGAAATCGCGCGAATGCTGCAGGATTCATTCGCGCATGCGACCGACGACGCGGCTGCGCGCACGCTGGCGGAGACTCGCGTCGAGGCGCAGCGGATGGTTACGGCGACCGAGAGTGCGCTCGCCGCCGACGCGGCGCTGCTCGCTCCGCAGGAGCGCAACGCGATCGATCATGCCTTGGCCGAAGTGCAGCGCCGTCTCGAAGGCGACGATCGTGATGCGCTGTCGGCGGCCGTTTCGGCGCTGAACGCGGCAAGCGAAGGATTCGCGGCGAAACGTATGGACCGCAGCGTCGCGCAGGCGCTTGCCGGCAAGCGCGTCGACGCGTTCGATTCGCGCTGACGGGTCGCATCCCTTTATCGCCGGACGTGGCATCGATGCCCGAAATCGTCGTCCTGCCGCACGCCGAGATCTGCCCCGAAGGCAAGACGTTCGAGGGCAACCCTGGCACGTCGCTGCTCGACAACCTGCTCGAGCAGGGGATCGACGTCGAGCACGCCTGCGAGAAGTCGTGCGCGTGCACGACGTGTCACGTCATCGTGCGCGAGGGCTTCGATTCACTGTCCGAGGCGTCGGAGGACGAGGAGGATCTGCTCGATCGCGCGTGGGGATTGACGCCGGTGTCGCGGCTGTCGTGCCAGGCGATCGTCGACGCCGCGAAGCTCGTCGTCGAGATACCGAGGTATACGATCAACTACGCCAAGGAGAGGGGCTGACTCAATGAAGTGGATCGATACCCTCGACATCGCCATCGCGCTCCGTGCCGCGCATCCCGACATCGACGCCGCGGCCGTACGATTCACCGACCTGCACGATTGGGTGCAGCAGCTGCCGGATTTCGACGATGATCCCAAGCGCGGAGGTGAGAAGGTCCTCGAGGCGATTCAGCAGGCCTGGATCGATGAGCTGGACTGATCGTCCGTCTCCGCGTCTTCGTCGTTTCGCGAGGCGCATGGCGACGCTCCGCCCCTTCGTTGGCATGCCACGGCAGGCGCTCGTGCGCCGTGGCCGAAGCAAGCCGCGCACCATGGAAGTGAATGCGTTGTTTCGATGGGCGAAAGCTGTGGTGTTCAGCCTGTCGCCAAGGTGAATCGTCAAATGTTCCGTCGTGCCTGCAACGGCGATGTAGGCGACAACTGCCCGACAGTCTTCGCTACGGCCGTCAGGAGAAGAGGTTCAGCACCGCGTCGAGGCCGCAGTGATCGATTGCGTGCAGCGCCTGTTCACGCACGCGCGGCTTCGCATGATAGGCAACCGACACGTTCGCCGACGCGAGCATCGGCAGGTCGTTCGCGCCGTCGCCGATGGCGGCGGTGAGACCGTCGCCCGCAAAGCGTTGCGCAAGCGCCGAGAAGCGAGATGCCTTCGCTTGCGCATCGACGATGTTGCCCTGGATGCGTCCGGTCAGGCGCCCGTTTTCGACGTCGAGCACATTCGACAGCGTGAAGTCGATGCCAAGTCTCGTCTTCAGGCGTTCGGTGAAGAACGTGAATCCGCCGGAGACGAGCAGCGTCTTCGCGCCGATTGCGTGCAACGTTTCGAACAGTCGCGCAGCACCCGGGGACAGCCGCAGCCGCTCGTCGTAGACACGCGCAAGCGCCTCGATCGGCAATCCTTCGAGCAGCGCGACGCGCCGCGTGAGGCTTGCGCGAAAGTCGATCTCGCCGCGCATGGCCGCGGCGGTGATCGCCGCAACAGCGTCGCCCATCCCGTGCATCGCGGCGATCTCGTCGATGCATTCGATCGTGATCAGCGTCGAGTCCATGTCCATCGCGACGAGCCGCACGCGCTCGAGCGCACGCTCGTGCGGCACGAAAGCGTAGTCGTACTCGGCCGCCGTGCAGGCCTCGGCAACGCCCGCGCGATCCTCCGGATCGTGCAGCCGGTACGCATCGCACGCCGCTCGCGCGATCGGCTCGACGCCTTGCGCGCCGGTCATGAGCCGCAGGATCTCGAGGTCCTCGCGCAGCACCTGCGGCGCCTGGACGACGAGATCGACGCCGGCTGTCAACGTCACCGCCGCGTCTTGCGTCCGCGCGGACGATCGCCACGGGCGAGCGCTTCGCGCACCGACGGACGCGGCGATGACGGCTTCGCCGGTTGCAGCGACACCGGGCGTGCGACCTGCAGCGATTCGACGTCGTGCGGCGCCGCCGTTTCGTCGAGCGTGAAATCGATCTTCGCGCGGTCGAGGTCGACGCGCGCGACCTTCACGATCACGCGTCCTGCGAGCTGGAACGTGCGCCCGCTGCGCTCGCCGATCAGCGCGTGGTGCACGGCGTCGAAGTGGAAGTAGTCGCGCGGCAGCTCGGTCACGTGCACGAGGCCGTCGATGTCGAGGCCGTCGAGCGTGACGAAGATGCCGAAGCTCGCGACGCCGCTGATCGTGCCGGCGAACGTCTCGCCGACCTTC
>JAICLP010000286.1 GCA_025925475.1 Burkholderiales bacterium
GCTGCGGCTCGATCTCGAGACGCCCGCGCGCCGCGTGCTGCATGTCGTCCACGACCGCGGTGGCGGCACCGAGGCGCACGTGCGCACGCTGGTCGACGCATCTCCCGACGGCTGGCGGCACTACGTCGCCGTTGCCGTCGGTGATCGCTGGCAGATCGAGGCGCGCAGCGACGACGGCACGCGCGGCATCGTCACGGTGACGCGGCGCGACGACGAATCGTGGCAGGCGTTTCTCGGCGGCATCGTCACGACGTTCGATATCGCGCTCGTGCACGTCCACCATCTGTCGCGTTCGCGGGAGGGTGCCCTCGCCGCGCTGCCCTCGCTCGGCGTGCCCTACGGCATCACGATCCACGATCTGTGGCTCGCGTGTCCGACCGTCACGCTGACGCGCACGAACGATGGCTACTGCGGCGGCGTCACCGACGTCGAGGCGTGCACGCGATGCCTTGCCGAGTTTCGGGCGCTGCGCGACATCGACATTGCCGCATGGCGCAGCGACCATTCCGCGATGCTCGCTGCAGCCGCGTTCCTGATCGCGCCGTCGCGCTGGGCGGCGGACATGCTCGAACGCTATTTCCCGCAAACGCGGGGCCGTATCGACGTCATTGCCCATGCGACGCTCGATGATTCGCTCGGCGCGCCGACGGCGGTGACCGCCGTGCTGATGCCGGCCGACGACGTTCCGACCGTCGCCATCGTCGGTGCGATCGGCCGGGACAAGGGAGCGCGACGCATCGAGCGGCTTGCCGAGCGGGCGCGAGCGCGCGGCGAGCGCATCCGCTTCGTCGTGATCGGCTATCTCGACATCCAGCATGAGCCATGGCAGAGCGACGATTCGCTGCTGACCGTGCACGGCCCGTACGTGCGCGCTCACCTGCCCACGCTCTTCGCGCACTATCGCGCGCAACTCGTCCTGTTCCCGTCGGAAGGACCGGAGAGCTTCAGCTATACGTTGTCCGAAGCGTGGTCCGCGGCAATGCCGGCGCTCGTGCCACCGATCGGTGCACTGGCCGAGCGCGTCGCGCAAACGCAGGCGGGCTGGGTGATGACCGACGACGAATGGCGCGACGACGAGCGGATGCTCGATCGGCTGCTGTCGCTCGTCTCGCCCGGGAACGCCGAGACACGCCGCGCCGCTTCGCAGCGCGCCGCGGCGGTGACGCAGCCGACGCCGCGGGCCATGTCGGAGGCGACGCTCGCACGTTATGCAGCGGCGCTTGCCGCGCGGCCCGCTTCGCGTGCCGAGCCGCGCTTCTCGAACGAGCGCGTTCGCGATGCGCTGGGCTATCGCGCCTGGTGCCCGCCGATCGAGACGCCGCAACGTGGCGACGTGCAGGTCGATGCACCGCACGGCGTATGGCGACGGGTCGCCCTGCGTGCGCTGGCGATGCGGCGCACGCCGATGGGTCGATTGCTCTACCGCGCAATGCCCGAGCCCTTGATCGACGCGCTGAAGTCGCGGCTCAACGGATAGCGCCGCAATGACGTTCGACGGCTATGCGCAGTGGCTTTCGCGCGGGCGCTCGCACCAGGCGGCCGGGCGCACGATCGATGCGCTGCTGTGCTATCGGCGCGCGCTGCGCGAGGCGCCGCAGGGCATCGACGCCCAGTTCCATGCCGGCGAGATCGCTTGGCACATGGGCAATCATGCCGAGGCGCTCGCCGCGTGGAGAAGCGCGAGCGCGCGCTCCCCGTCGCATCTTGCAAGCTGGCACGCACTGGCCGATGCGTTGGCGATGCAGGGAGATCTCGACGCGAGCCGGGATGCGGTGAGCCGCGTGCTCGCGTTGCGGCCGGACAGGCGCGCGACGAAGCTCCTGTCGCTGCTCGACGCGGCAAGCGGCGATCGTCTCGACGCGTCGATTGCCGACACCGTCTCCTCGCAGTCATGGCCGCTGCCTCTGCTCGCGGCGATCGTGTCGCGTGCATCGCGCACCGGCAGCGAGGGCGCGCCGGCGCTGCCGGCGTTGCTCGACGCGGCGTATCGCGCTGCCGTCACGCGCGACAGCATCGATGCTTTGCGCACGATTGCGCTCGCGCTGGCAAGGACCGGTGGCGACGCGCAACGTTTCGCCGATCGTTACGCCGACGCGTGCCGATCGCTTCATCGCGCGCCGATGCCCCTCTTGTGGCCGACGCGGACGGCAGGCGATGCATTGCGCGTCGGCGTTCTGATCGAGCGCGATCGCGAGGACAAGGTGGCGCTCATCCGCGGGTACCTTACGCGCGATGGACTCGGTTCGCGCGTCGAATGCACGCTACTCGCAAGCGACGACACGACGCAGCCGTTCTTCACCGACGCAGCGTTGGTGACAACGCCCGATGCGGCGGCACGCGCCGTTGCGGCGCTCGATCTCGACGTGCTGGCCGACCTCGCCGGATTGCGCGTGGCGTCGGGGCCGCTCCTCGCATTGCATCCCGCGCGCGAGATCTGGTGTGTCGCGGACGAGCCGGCGATGTTCGCGCGCACGCTCGCCGATCGCATGTTCGAACGTTCCGGCGACTGGGCGCGCGCGCTTGCCGAGCGCCACGCGGCGCTCGCGACGGTTTCTACGTGCTCGATGAGCGCGTCCGAGCTGGCATCTTCGTGGCAGCGCGCCGTGCGCGGGCATCAGGCCGGTGATCTCGCCGCCGCGCGCGCGGACTACGAGCGCGTGCTCGACGAACAGCCGGCGCATGCACCCGCGCTCTACCTGACTGGTGCGCTTGCACGAAGCGAGGGCGACACCGACACCGCCCGTGCGCGTTTTCGCGCGGCAATCGGCGAAGCCCCTGGGTACGTCGACGCACGCGTTGCGCTCGTCACGTCGTTGGTCGACGCCGGATGTGGCGACGAAGCGGTGGCCGTTGCGCGCGCCGGTCTCGACCTCGACGGCACGGCCACCGCGCTCTGGCGCGCGCTTGGCCAGGCGGAGCTTGCACGCGGCGAGGCGCCGGCCGCCGTTGCGGCGTTCGAGCAGGCGCTCGCGCGCGACGCGACCGATGCCGAAGCGCATTACAACCATGGCGTGGCATTGCAAAGCCTGCCGGACCTTGCGGAAGGCGCGCGCGCCTATCAGCGCGCGCTTGCGCTGTCACCCGATCTCGTCGCCGCGCACTTCAACCTCGGCGTCATCTTCGACCAGCAGGGCAATGCCGACGCGGCGGTCGCGGCCTTCTCGAACGTGCTGGCGCAGGCACCGGCTCACGTCGCCGCGTACAAGGCGCTCGCCGAGACGCTGCTCGCGTCGGGCAGGATGGCCGCGTGGTTCGCGAATTTCGAGCGCTTCGAGCGGCATTGCCCGAGTCATCTGTCGCTCGCCGTGCACGCACTGGAGGTGTGCGCATACCGCGGCGATTTCGCACGGCTCGGCCGCTATCTCGACGGACTGCGGGAGGGCCGGTTCACCGCGGAGCGCGCCGACGAGACGCTCGACGCATTGCAGCAACTGCTCTACCTGCTGCACTTCTTCGATGTCGAGCCCGATGTCTTCGGCCGCTACGCGCGCACGCACGACGCGCTGTCGCGGAAGCTCTACGGCGAGCCGTGGCCGCGCCGCGCAGTGCGCGCGCCCGGCAGGATTCGCATCGGCTATCTGTCCGGGGATCTGCGCAACCACGTGATGGGCAAGATGATGCTCGAGGCGCTTCGTCATCACGACCGCGCGCGCTTCGACGTGATCGGCTATGCGACGAGCGACGCGCGCGATGACTGGACGCCGCGCTTCGAGCAGGCGTTCGCGCGCTTGACGACGCTCGGCGGCCTGACCGACGCCGCGGCGGCGCAACGCATCGCGGACGACGACCTGGACGTGCTCGTCGACCTGTCGACGCATACGAAGGGCGCGCGCCCCGGCATCCTTGCGCGCAAGCCCGCGCGCGTACAGATCACGCACGTGGCGAGCGCCGGCACGCTCGCGATGTCGGCGATCGATTTCAAGCTCACCGATCGCTACGCGGACAGCGAGCGCGACGAGGCGATGCAGATCGAGCCGCCGCTCGTGATGTCCGGCTGCGTCTATCCGTACCGGCACATCGAGGCGGCCGCGACAACGGCGATGACTCGCGCGGCGCTGCGAATTGCCGACGGCGCGGTCGTCATCGGTGCCTTCGTGACGCCGCTCAAGCTGTCGCAGCGCTGCCTCGCCCTTTGGCGCGACGTGATGACGCGAATTCCGAACGCGCTGCTCGCGTTCTCGCCGCTGCAGCCGGGGCTTCGCGGCGTGCTCGAGCGACTGGCCGCCGTGGCAGGCATTGCGTCGCAGCGCCTCGTCTTCGTGCCGCAGGGACGCGACGA
>JAICLP010000410.1 GCA_025925475.1 Burkholderiales bacterium
GAGGCGACGCGACGGCGCCCGCCCGGGCGCCGTTCTTTTTTTAACAGGGGCCAGGCTCGAGAAATGGGGCCAGGCTCGATTTTCATAGAAACCGCGAAAATCGAGCCTGGCCCCATTTCTCCGGCCCCATTTCTCCTCATTTCTCCCTTGCCCTGTCCAGCGCAGAAGGCCGACAATCCGCTGGCCGCATCGAATCCCCCGTGGACACCTTCATCCAGCAACTCGTCAACGGCGTCACGCTCGGCAGCGTGTATGCGATCGTCGCGCTGGGCTACACGATGGTCTACGGGATCATCCAGCTCATCAATTTCGCGCACGGCGAGGTCGTGATGCTGGGCGCGATGACCGCCTACTCGGTGATCGTCGCGCTCACCGCCGCTGGAACGTCGCTGCCGCCGCTCGCGATCCTCGCCATCGCGACGCTGACCGCGATTCCCGTCTGCATGATCGTCGGTTATCTGCTCGAGCGCGTCGCGTACCGGCCGCTGCGCCGTGCGCCGCGTCTTGCGCCGCTGATCACGGCAATCGGCCTGTCGATCGTGCTGCAGAACATCGCGCTGATGATCTGGAGCCGCAATCCGCTGCCCTATCCGCAGATCGTCAACACGGTGTCCTACCACCTCACGTCGACGGCGAACGGTGCGACGATCACGAACGTGCAGATCGTGATCATCGGACTGTCGCTCCTGATGATGGCCGGACTCCTGGTGCTCGTGTATCGAACCCGGCTCGGCATCGCGATGCGCGCGGTCGCCCAGAATCCGCAGGTGGCCGGACTGATGGGCATCGACATCAACCGCGTCATCTCCTTCACGTTTGCGATCGGCGCCGGTCTCGCCGCCGTGGCCGGTGTCATGGACGGAAGCTACTACGGCATCGCGCACTACCAGATGGGATTCCTGCTCGGGCTCAAGGCGTTCTCGGCAGCGGTTCTGGGTGGCATCGGCAACCTGGCCGGTGCGATGCTCGGCGGGCTGCTGATGGGCATCATCGAGGCGCTCGGCGCGGGTTACGTCGGCGAGTTGACCAATCTCTGCGGGCTGTCGGGCTGGTTCGATACGCTCGCGCAGCGCTGCGCCGGCGATCCGCACCTCGAACTGTTCGGCTCGAACTACCAGGATGTGTTCGCGTTCGTCGTGCTGATCCTCGTGCTGGTGTTCCGGCCGTCGGGTCTGCTCGGCGAGCGCGTCGCCGACCGCGCGTGATGATTCCGACCAGACCCGGCGTGCTGCCACTCACGTCGCCATTGGCCGCCATTCGCAGCCGCCGCGCCGTCGCATGGAGCGGCATTGCGCTTTTCGCAATCGCGCTCGCCGTGCTGCCATTCGTGCTGGCCGGGCATTTCGGCACCGCCTGGGTGCGCATCACGAATCTCGCGATCCTCTACTGCTTCCTCGCACTCGGGCTCAACATCGTCGTCGGCTTCGCGGGGTTGCTCGACCTGGGCTACATCGCGTTCTACGGTGTCGGCGCCTACGTCTACGCACTCCTCGCGAGCCCGCACTTCGGCCTGCACCTGCCGTTCTGGGTGATTCTGCCGATCGGCGCGCTCGTCGCCTGCGTCTTCGGCGTGCTGCTCGGCACGCCGACGCTGAAGCTGCGCGGCGACTACCTCGCGATCGTGACGCTCGGCTTCGGCGAGATCGTCCGGATCTTCCTCAACAACCTGTCGCGTCCGTTCAACCTGACGAACGGCGCGCAGGGCATCACGCTGATCGATCCGTTCCGCATCGACGGCTACAACTTCGGCCGCGTGCACACGGTCGGCACACTGACGTTCACGACGCCGATCAACTACTACTACTTCCTGCTTATCGTGCTGATCGCGGTCGTCGCGCTGAACCTGCGGCTGCAGAACTCGCGGATCGGACGCGCTTGGGAAGCGATCCGCGAAGACGAGATCGCCGCGCGCGCGATGGGCATCAACACGCGCAACATGAAGCTCCTCGCGTTCGCGATGGGCGCGTCGTTCGGCGGCATCGCGGGCGGCATGTTCTCGGCGATGCAGGGCTTCATCAGTCCGGAGAGCTTCGTGCTCGTCGAATCGATCATGGTGCTGTCGATGGTCGTGCTGGGCGGCATGGGCAACGTGTTCGGCGTCATTGTCGGCGCGTTGCTGCTGTCGTTCGTTCCCGAGTTGCTGCGCTACAACGTCGGCCCGGTGCAGATGGCACTCTTCGGTCGCACGCTGATCGATCCCGAAGTCATCCGCATGCTGCTCTTCGGGCTCGCGCTCGTGCTGATGATGCTGTTCCGGCCCGCGGGCATCCTTCCGTCCGCCGTGCGCAAGCGCGAGCTCGAGACGCGGCCCGCCCAGGGGC
>JAICLP010000108.1 GCA_025925475.1 Burkholderiales bacterium
CTACAATTGTCGACCTTCGCAGCGCGCCGTAGTTACTGAAATTCCCGAGCGCTCGCGACAGCCAATCGGCAGCACCAAACGGGGTGTAGCTTAGCCTGGTAGAGCGCTACGTTCGGGACGTAGAGGCCGGAGGTTCGAATCCTCTCACCCCGACCAATAACAACAAGAAAACCGCTGTTCGGCAGACCGTGCGCACAGCCTACCGCGAACTGAACCTGCAGCAGCGGAGCCTGGCGTGGGCGCGTCGATCCTGCACAGCGAGACGCCATGCGTTATCGAAACACCATCACCGGCGCGCCCGCTAGCTCGCGACGTTAATCGAAAAACGACTTGGACGCATCCAATGCAGCGAAAACTGATCGGTTCAGGTTCTCCCTTCGAAAGCGAGATCGGCTATTCCCGAGCCGTGGTGCAAGGTGATTGGATTTTCGTTTCCGGAACCACCGGATTCGATTACGCGACGATGAGCATCTCGGATCGAGTCGACGAGCAATGCGACCAATGTCTGCGGAACATCGACGCGGCGCTTGCAAAGGCGGGCGCTTCCTTGCGCGATATCGTGCGCGTGCGCTATTTCCTGCCCAACGGAGAAGACTTCTCCAAATGCTGGCCGATTCTGCGCAGGTATTTCGGCGAGATTCGGCCAGCGGCCACGATGATTTGCGCGAAACTGCTCGACCCCCGGATGTTGATCGAGATCGAGGTGACTGCGCTGCGCGTTCAGCAGTAGCTGGCGGACAGCAGTCGAGGACTACCGTTGCCTGTCGGCGGCGAGGTCGTGCGCAAACTCGTTCGCCGACGTCAGATACCGCAAGCCTCCCCTCTTGACGTAGAGCGTGCAGCCCCGGGTGGTATACGGCCGATGCGCCGAGCCGGCCGGCAAGCGCAGCCAGCATCCACTCGCGTATCGACCGGCCTCATCGGCGAACTCGCCGTCCAGAACGAATATCTCCGCGCCGTGCGGATACGAGCGCATCCCGAGCTCTGCGTTGGAACTTCAGCGCTCGAGCACCACGTGGTCCGAGAATCCCGGCTGCTCGTACAGTCGTTTTTCCAAAACGGCTGGAATCGGGCTCTGTATCCAATCCAACGCATGCGTGGCGACGACGACGTGCGCGCGCTCGCGACCCGCGAACTGTCTCAACTTGACGAAGATGACGCAGCCATTCTCCGAGAACGGCGTATGGCGAAAACCCTCCGGGTTGAGGAGAAACGTGCCGGCGGGCCAGTCCCCCTGCTCGTCCGAGAATATGCCATCGAGGACGAAGATTTCCTCGCCGCCCGGATGATCGTGCGTCGGGAAGGACGAATGCGGCTCGTAGCGTACGACGGACGTGACTTGGCCGCACTCCGGCAGGCCGACGAGATGAACGCGCTTGCGCCAGACGGATCTGCCTGGGCTTGGCGCCCATTGCATTCGCGCAGTGTCGACCGTCACGCGAATCGAAAGATCACCGTTGATTGACTCGGCCATAGTGCTCTTGCCCGGACATTCCGGCCAAGTCTAAACCCGTGTGCTATGACACGAGGTTCCGGGTCTTCGATCGCTTCGCCATGTTGCACCTGCGCTTCGTCGATCGAGCTCAAACGTACGCCGACAACGCGACGTGCGCCGTCGAGTACGGCGTGCGGTTCGGTTGCGAGCGCAATTCGAAATGCTCGACATGGTCCACTCGCGAGAACCCGGCCGCGAGCGCCATTCGCTCGAGCGCCGGCGCACTGAGCGCCCAGTACGCCCAGTAATCGCCGTCGCCCGCCCGTTGTCCGAGGAAATGGCAAACGGGCTCGGTTGCATTGGCGCTGCCTGAAACCGCAGCGGTCGATACGATCAGCCGCCGACCCGTCACGCTTCGCAGTGCGCGAACGGCGCCGACCGGATCGGGCAGATGCAACAGCAGCGATCCGCAGATCACGAGATCGAAAGTGCCGAACGACGCGTCGAGATCGTAGAGATTCTTTTGGACGTAAGTGATCTGCAGGTCGAGTGCACGGCTGAGCCCCGCCACCGGGCAGGTATCGTCCCAGATGTCGATCGCGGTCACCTTCGCGCCGCGGCGCGCGCATTCGAAGGCGAAGAAGCCCGACGAGGTTCCGACGTCGAGCACCGTCATGCCGCCGAGCGCCTGCGGAAGGTGGTAATACGCCAGGTAATGCCTCATGTCGTAATCGCCGTCGACGACGAGGCCGTTCCCGAGGTCGAGACGGTGATACGTTCCGCCCTGCTCGTTCATCTGGCGCGCGATGGACCGGGCCGCATCGACGTTGGTGCTGCGACCCATCATGCTTGCGGGGACTCCTCACGCCGCGCAGCGTCGATCGCCGACAGGAGCGTCGCCGGCTCCTGCGCACCGGATACAGCGAGCCTCCCGTTGAAGATGAAGAAGGGCACGCCACGCACGCCGACATCGAGCGCCTCGCGACTTTCGTTCGCCACGACGTCGCGCAAGGCATCGGAGTCCAGCATCGCGCGTGTGGCGTCTTCGGGCAGGCTCGTTTCCGCTGCGAGCCGCGCGAGCTCGCCGCGGTCCCCGACCAATCGGCCTTCGAGGAAATAGGCGCCGAAAAGCCGCTCGACGAGCGCATTCGCGTCGCCGCGCCCCTGTGCCCAGGCGATCAGGCGATGCGCGTCGTTCGTGTTCGGCTGCACGCCTATTCGATCGAGACGAAACGCGATCCCCACGCGCTCGCCGGCATCGCGCACGCGGACGTAGTTTTCATTGGCGCGCGCGACACTGCCCCACTTGCGTTCGAGGTACTCGGCGCGCGGAATGCCGTTGGCCGGCAGATCGGGGTTGAGCTCGAACGGGTGCCAGCGAACCACCACCTCGAGCGACGGTTCGGCGCTTCGCAGTTCCGCGAGCGCGATGTCGAGCTTGCGCTTGCCGATGAAGCACCACGGGCACACCACGTCCGAGACGACATCGACGGCAAGGCGATCCGCATCGTTCATGATGGCATTCTCACCGGGCCTCACAGTGCAGACGCGCGATGCGACCCTTCGCGTCCATCGAACACCGCGTTGACTTTCGTCGCGAGCGCCGCGAATGTGAACGGCTTCGTGATGAGGTCGACGCCTGGATCGAGCCGCCCCTGATGGACGATCGCGTTCCGCGCATAGCCCGTCGTATAAAGCACGAGCAGATTCGGACACCGGCGCCGCGCCTCGTCGGCAAGCTGACGGCCGTTGAGTCCGCCTGGCAGCCCGACGTCGGTGAACAGCAGCTTGATGCCGGGGTGTGCGTCGAGCGCTTGCAACGCCGCGGCGCCGTCGGCCGCTTCGAGCACCGAATAGCCCAGCTCGTTCAGGATGCCGACCGCATGCGCGCGCACGTCGGCATCGTCCTCGACGACGAGCACGAGTCGATCGCTCTGGCCCGCGGGGAGCCCGCACGCTTCGAGCGGCAAGTCGGTGGCTTCGCTGGATGCCATGAATCGCGGGAGGTACAGCTTGATCGTCGTGCCCTCGCCGGGCTCGCTGTAGATCTTCGCGTGGCCTTCCGACTGCTTGATGAAGCCGTATACCTGCGACAAGCCGAGGCCCGAGCCCTTGCCCACATCCTTGGTCGTAAAGAAAGGCTCGAACGCCTTCGACAGCACGTCGCCCGGCATTCCGGCGCCGGTGTCGCTCACGGCGATCAGCACGTACTGTCCCGGATCGATCTCGTTCGTATGCGCATACGCTTCGTCCAGATGCGTGTTGGCCGTCTCGATGGTGAGCTTGCCGCCCTTGTCCATCGCGTCGCGCGCATTGACGGCAAGGTTCAAGAGCGCGTTCTCGAGCTGATTCGCATCGGCGTTGACGCGCCAGATGCCGCCGGCGAGCACGGTTTCGATCGTGATCGATTCGCCGAGCGTGCGATGTAGGAGCTCCGACATTCCGGTGACAAGCTTGTTGACGTCGATCGGCTTCGGATTGAGGGGCTGCCGTCGCGCGAACGCGAGGAGCCGCTGCGTCAGCGTCGCCGCACGCTCGGCGCCACGCACCGCCGCCGCGATCGTCCGTTTCGCATCGTCGCCGACGACCTGCTGGCGCCGCTGCAACACCTCGAGGCTGCCGATGATGACCTGCAGCAGATTGTTGAAGTCGTGCGCGATGCCGCCGGTCAGCTGGCCCATCGCTTCCATCTTCTGCACCTGTCGCAGCGCGGCTTCCGCGGTCTCGCGCTGCTCGATCTGCGCGCGGAGCTTCTCGTTGGCATCGACGAGGTCGTGACCCTGCCTTCGCAGCCGTTCGTTGGCTGCCGCGAGCTGACGTTGCGCGACGCCCAGCATGACGAAGATCAGCGACGCCATCGTCACCAGCAGCGCGAGCACCGCGTAGCGCTCGAAGCGCCGCGATATCGGATCGATCGTCGTCTGCAGATAAACGGTGCCGAGCGGCGCCATCCCCTGCCTGACCGGCGTCGTCACGACGAGTTGCTCGCCGGTGGGCGTCGGCGCTGCCTCGCTGATCTTTGCCGGCAGCGCCACGTCGGCCGACCGCGAATAGCTGGCGAAGAGCTGGCCTTGCGGGCCGTATACTGCGGCGGTCTGGATCTGCGGGTCGACCGCGAGCGCCTTGACGTATTCGTGCGCCGCCTTCCTGTCGTCGAACGCGAGCGCTGCGCTGACCGTCGAGGCGAGGATGCGGCTTTGGGCTTCGACCTGCTGCGTCTTCGCCTCGCGATACGTCTGCTCGTTGTAGAGGACGATCACGGCACCTGCAAGCAAAAGCAGCAGGACGCCCGCGGCCGCGACGAACGGCATGAAGTTCCTGCGCTCCATGCCGAGGACCCCATGAAGCTCCTCCGTTCGTCGTTCCTGGATCATTGCCTACGGTTTGGGCGATACGCGGCTTGCAAGGTTCAAAAGCTTCGAGCTGATCACGAGGTGATTTTCCGCCGCTGCGCGAAGATCGATCTCGAAGCGCACGCGATTGTCCTGCACGACGAAATTCACGATGCCGGTCGCGCGCGGCTCGTTGGCCGCATCGGTCACGGTCAGAACCGGCTTGCCGCGCACGCGTTCCAGCAGGCTTGCCGCCGCCGCACCGCGCAGCGCGACATAGAGGATATGACATCTCGCGTCGGGGGACGAGGCTCCAGGATGCATGACCTCGATCGGATGGCCCAACGCCGCCTGTCCCTTGACCGCCTCATCGACGAGATCGGCGACCGGATCGTTGCCGACGACGCAGATCACGAGCGGGTCGGAGGGTTCGAACGCGCCGGCCGGCCATTCGACGAACGGCGCGAACTTGTAGAGGTAGGTCGCCTTCACCGCGTATTCGACGGACGGCGTTTGCGCGCGTGCGTGCGTCGCCGCAAGCGACAGCAGGCACGCAGCGATTGCGACGAGCAGCAAGCGCACCGCCGCCACGGTGCGCGCCTTGCGCCTCACGTTCAGAAGCTCCACCGAGCCCCGACGTAACCGCTGCGTGGAATTTCCTGGATGGGCGGTGCCGTCGCCTCGGCGTGGTGCGCATGCACGAGGTTGTAGCCGGCGATGGAAAGCTCGAGATTCGGCCGCACGCGCCATGCGAGGCGCAGATCGGCCTCGAAGTATGCGGGAACGCCGACGTCGGACAGCGCAGCCACCTGGCGCAGCGCAATATAGAGCTGAACGTTCGGCGCGACGTCCATGTACGAATGCACGAAGATCTGATGCCCGGGATCGTGACCCAACACGGTCTGGATGCCCGCGATATCCACTTCGCCGGGCTTCAGGTGGAAGCGCTTGCGCAGCACTTCGAATCCCGCGTCGAGGCGCCACCACGACAGCGGGTTCACGCTTCCCCATACGTCGGCGCCGTAGGTATGCCCTTCCCAGCCGTTGCCGAACGTGACCGGGAGGAACGTGACCGGGTTCGGCTTCGTCGTTCGAAGATCGGTGTAATCGTTGTAGAACAGCGAGACCGACAGCGACGCGTGCGGCGTCAACTGCGATCGCCAACCGGTCTCGTACGCGATGAGCTTCTCCGATTCGAAATCGGGTGAAGGATTGACGATGCCGGGTGCCGTCAGGTCGCGCTCGAGACGTGACGGCGTGCGCACTGCGCGAGAGATGGCGCCCCAGACGAAATTCCTGGGATCGACGCGCCAGCCGGCGCGCGCGCTCGGCATCACTTCCCAGCCGGTGAAGTCGCTGTATTCGAACTTCGTGCCGAGCGTCAGCGACACGTCGTTACGCACGGCGATCGTGTCCTGCGCGAAGACGTTCGTCAGGTTGAGCGTCTGGCTCTCCGGAACGAGTACGAACGGATTCGCCGTGTTCGTGAAGCGATCGACCCAGGTGCGCTGGCCGACGCCCCAGACGATGTGATGCGCTCCGAACGCGACGACGTCCTGCGCCTGCACGTCGAAGGTCCTGAGCTTCTCGGTTGCGCGCCCGCCGTTGGCATCGACGGTGGCGCGATCCTGCTCGTCGTAGTACGCCTGCACTTCGAGCGACGAGCCGAGCACGCGCGTGCTGAAACGTCCGAGGAGGTTGCCGCCATTGCGGCGCCCACCGGGCGTGTCGATCAGGTTCTCGTAGAAGTCGCCTTGGACGGTGAACGCGCCGCCGAGCGCTTTGAAATCGCTGCGGAAGCCGGCCTGCTTGCCGTTCCATGCATCCATCACGCTGCTGCCGTCCTGCCGGTCCGTGTGGCCTTCGCCGAAACCCAATGCATAGACGCGATAGGTGCCGGCGTCGCCGAGCTTGCCGCCATAGCGCCCGTCGCCGCGCTGCACGACGTTGCCGACCTTCGCATCGATCAAGCCGCCCTGCGTGTCGGCCGAGCTCTTCGTGATGATGTTGATCACGCCGTTCACCGCGTTCGAGCCGTACAGCGTGCCGCCCGGGCCGCTGATCACTTCGATGCGCTCGATGTCGTCGAGCATCACGGTCTGCTGGTCCCAGAACACGTTGGTGAAGAACGGCGTGTAGATGCTGCGTCCGTCGACCAGGACGAGGAGCTTGTTCGACGCGTTGACCGAATTCATGCCGCGCGCCGAAATGTTGTACGTCTGTGCATCGACGCGCGCGACCTCGAGGTTCGGCGCAAGGCGCAGCGCTTCGGGGAGACTCGTCACGCCCGAGCGGAGAATGTCGTCGCTCGTGATCACGTAAACGGCCGCCGCCGCATTGCCGAGCGGCTCGGGACGTTTCGATACCGAGGTGATCTCGACCTGCGAGAGCTCTTCGAGCGACAGGTCGGAAAGCTCGCGCAGCGTCTGCGACGCGGCCGGCCAGGACGCGAGCATGACGGCGGCCATGCATGCGGCACGCGTCCAGAGGCCCGTACGGCTGGTAAGCCCGCGTGCGCAGCGTCGACGATGACGGCGATGTCGATTCGGTCGAGTCATGAATTGCCTCGGCTTCTTGTTTGCAGGCGATCGGAAACATACACGAAAAGCAGCGGACGGGCGAAACGAAATGTCGGTGCTTTGCCTACATCGGTGCGCGCAATCAATTACCGCCAACAGGGTCTAATCGGGCGCGAGCGGGCGGCAGCGACGCCGCGCATTCAACCGGCTCGTCGGGGAGGACTCGGGATGCCAGCAGGGAATTCAACCGCCGACGGTGACGCACACGCGAGCGCCGGCCGTCCGATCGTCGTCTACAACGGGGAAAGCAACCGGGCCGCGCACGACCATGCGACGTGTCGCGAAATTGCACGGGGCCTCGCTGTGATCAAGGGCTCCGCATTCGCCGGCGAATACGATGCGCACGCAAACTACGGGCGCAGGCCTTATTTCGTTCCGACCGACACCCTCATCGGCATCGACGAGGCGCGCGCGCTCGGCATCGTCAGCGACACGGACCTCTTCGGCGGCGTCGTTCCCTACGCGTTCGTCGCGACGAAGTGCATCAGCCATCCGCTGGTCGACGAGCGCGCAAAAGCGCCCGAAGGCTGGTCGGAGGCGTTCGGAGAACGCGTGCGCGACGCCGTGCTGGAAGGCTACGCGGCGTTTGCGACCGACGATGCGATGCGTGCCGGTCTGCGGCTTTTCGCGCACGGACCGGTGCGCATCAAGCGTGCGCTCGGCATTGGCGGGCACGGCCAGACGGTCGTACGCGACGAGCGTGCGCTCGAGCGGGCGCTCGCGGATGCCGATGTCGGTGAAGTGGCGCGCTACGGGATAGCGCTCGAGCAGGATCTCGTCGACGTCACGACGCACAGCGTCGGCCAGGCGCGGGTCGACGATCTCGTCGCGAGCTACTGCGGCACGCAGAGGCTCACGTGCAACAACCACGGCCAGCAGGTTTACGGCGGCTCCGATCTGCTCGTCGCGCGCGGCGGCTACGATGAGTTGCTGGCGCTGAATCCCGCACCCGCGAAACGGCGTGCCGTGCTGCAGGCATGCTGCTACGACAAGGCCGCCTTCGACTGCTACGCGGGCCTTCTCGCATCGCGTCGCAACTACGACGTCGTCGAAGGCGTCGACGCGGCGGGCGTGCGCCGCTGCGGCGTGCTCGAGCAATCGTGGCGCGTCGGCGGCGCGAGCGGTGCCGAGGTGGCGGCACTCGCGGCGTTCCGCGACGATGCGTCGCTCGACGCGGTGCACGCGTCGTCGACCGAAGTCTACGGCGCACACGTTTCGCCGCCGTCCGGCGCCGCGGTTTACTACGACGGCGTCGACGAGCGCGCGGGCCCATTGATGAAGTACGTGCAGGTCGCGCGCGATGTTCACGCATGACGAGACGTTCGATATCGCGGTCGGCGCGCACTGCATCGCCGCGACGCTGATCGTCCCCGACGCCCGGATGCCCGGTGTGCTGTTTCTGCACGGCTGGGGCAGCAGCCAGGCGCAACTCGCCTCGCGGGCGCGTGAAATCGCGGCGCTCGGCTGCGCCTGCCTGACCGTCGACATGCGTGGCCACGCGAAGACCGTGATGCAACAGCCGACGGTGACGCGCGAGGACAATCTGAGCGACGCGCTCGCCGCCTACGATCGGCTGGTGCGCGAAGCCGCGGTCGACGACGACCAGATCGCCGTCGTGGGCAGCAGCTACGGAGGCTATCTCGCGACGATCCTGACGACGCTGCGGCCGGTCAAGTGGCTCGGCCTGCGCGCCCCGGCGCTATACAAGGACACCGACTGGACGTCGCCGAAGCTCGAGCTGCGCAAACTGCAGGGTCTCGAGGCGTACCGCCGGATGGTCATCGAGGCGCAGGACAATCGCGCGCTTCGCGCGGCGACGGCGTTTCGCGGAGACGTGCTGATCGTCGAGAGCGCGCAGGACACGATCATCCCGCACGAGGTGATCGAGAACTACCGCCATGGGTTCGCCGGCGCACGGTCCCTCACTTACCGGATCATCGACGACGCCGACCACGCTCTCACCGACCCCGCCTGGCGTCAGTCATACACGCAGTTGCTTGTGAACTGGATCACCGAGATGATCGCCGGCAAGCGCACGGCCGAC
>JAICLP010000384.1 GCA_025925475.1 Burkholderiales bacterium
CCGTGCCGGGAACCACGCCACCGGGCATCTTCGCGTAGTCAGCGGCCGTATTCAGGACGATCGGTTGCCTCGTGCGCCGCGCCGTTTCGCTGAGGCCGCCGGGAACTGGCGTGCTCGGCGGAATCGTCAGCCGTACGCCGTGCTCGTACGCGTAGAGGTAATGGGCGAGGTTCGCCTTTTCGTCGTGCCAGCGAATGCTCATGTCTTCGGTCGCGAAGACTTCCCGCAGCTTGTCGCCGACGAGGTCGACGATGCTTTGGAACTCGAGATGCTCGGCCATCCCCTGCTGTACGCTGTTGATGACGGCCAGCTCGGCGTTGCGCTGCTCGGTCTCCTTCAGCAGCCGCTGCGTCTCGTGGAAGAGCCGCGCGTTCTCCAGTGCGACGCCCATGCTCGAGGCAACCGTCATAAGCAGACGCACTTCCGATTCGCCGAACGCGTATTCGCGTTCGTAGTTCTCGATGCTTATCGTGCCGAGCACCCGATCGGCATTGATGATCGGGACGCGGACCATCGATTTGCTCGAGTCGGTACCCGGGACCACGAGGACCTCTGTCGCCAACTCGGCCGCGGTATTGAACACCAGCGGCCGCCGCGTCCTGCTGATCGTCTCCCAGGGACCGCCCGGTTTCGGCGCGACCGGAGGAATGTCGAGGCGCTTCCCGTGCTCGACACTGTAAATATGGTGGTTGAGGCCCGTTTTCGTGTCGTGCCAGGCGATGCTGAGCTCCTGCGTCGCGAAGACTTCGCGCAGCTTGTCGCCGACGACGTCGACGATCTTCTGGAAATCGAGCTCGGCCGCAACCGCTTCCTGGATGCTGTTGATGACTGCAAGCTCGGCGGCCCGCTGCTCGCTTTGCTTGTAGAGCCTCTGCGTCTCGTCGAACAGGCGCGCGTTCTCGAGCGCGACGCCCATGCTCGAGCCAACCGTTTTCAAAAGCCGGACATCGGCATCGCTGAACGCGTACTCGTGCTCGTGATCCTCGACGACGATCGTTCCGATGATGCGATCGCTGCCGATGATCGGAACGATGACGCCGGATTTCGCGGTATCCGTCCCTGGCAGCGTGCCGACGGCGCTGGATTCGGCGTGCGTGTTCATGACGCGCGGCTCGCGCCTCGCCGTCATCGCTTCCCAGGTCATCGTGCGCGGTGCGGTAGGCGCAACCGGGGGCAGGCGCTTGCCGTGCTCGTACTCGTAGAGGTAGTGGACGACCTTCCGCTGCTCGTCGAACCAGCGGATGCCGATATCGCCGGTGTGCAGCACCTCGCGCAGCTTGTCTCCCACCAGGTCGACGATCGCCTGGAAGTCGAGCTTGCCGGCGACGCCATCCTGGATGCTGTTGATGACGGCGAGCTCCGCATTGCGCTGCTCGGTTTCCTTGAGCAGCCGCTGCGTCTCATGGAAGAGCCGTGCGTTCTCCAGTGCGACGCCCATGCTCGAGGCGACCGTCATCAGCAGCCGGATATCCGACTCGCCGAACGCGTACTCGCGCTCGAAGCTCTCGATCGTGATTCCGCCGATGACGGTGTCGCTGCCGATGATCGGAACGGATACGACCGACAGGGATGTATCGGTGCCTGGGACGACGCCCATCGCCGCGACTTCCGCCTGGGTGTTGTGAACCATCGGCGCGCGCCGCGAGACCAACGTCTCCCATGGCGTTTTCGTGGGCGGCGCCGGCGGGATCGTCAGGCGAACCCCGTGCTCGAAGTCGTAGAGGTAGTGCACGAGGCGGTTCGCATGGTCGAACCAGCGAATGCCGATGTCGTCGACACGAAATACCTGCCGCAGCTTGTCGCCGACGAGGTCGACGATCGCCTGGAAGTCCAGCTTGGCGGCAACGCCCTGCTGGATGCTGTTGATGACGGCGAGCTCGGCGTTGCGCTGCTCGGTTTCCCTGAGCAGCCGCTGCGTCTCGTCGAAAAGGTGCGCGGCGTCGAGCGCCACGCCGAGCGACGTGGCAACGCCGGTGACGAGCTGCACGTCGTCCGGGCCGAACGCGTTCTCGCGCTCGTAGTTCTCGATGCTGATGTCGCCGAGAAAGCGCTCGCCGACCAGGATCGGGACGAAGAGCGCCGACTTGCTGGCGTCCGTGCCGGGCATCGTCGTCATCGAAAACCGGTCGTAATCCCGCTTCGTCTTCAGAAGAAGGGGCGACAGCGTGCGCCGCATCGCCGCGTAAACCCCCTCCTGCGCAGGCGGGCGTGGCGAGATCTGCAGGCGCTCGCCATGCTCGAGCGCGTAGAGGAAGTACACGAGGTTCGAGCGCTCGTCGAACCACGAGATCCCGAGATCCTGTGTCTGGAAGAGCGCGCACAGCTGATCGCCGACCCGCTCGACGATCGCGCCGAAGTCGAGCTTCGACGCGACGCCGCGCTGGATCGTCTTGATCAGGCCGAGCTCGGTCTCGCGCACGGTCAGGAGCTCGCGCGTCGACGGTGCCTTCAGCGCGAGGCCCCGAGTGCGCGGAACCGGCGTGCCGCGCTTCGCAGTTGATGGGGGTTTCGCCGTGGGCGCGCGCTTCGCCGTCGGTGCACGCTTTGTCGTCGTCGCGCGCTTCACCGTCTTCGCTTTGGGCGCAGGCTTCCGCTTCGCGCTCGCCTGGCTGGCGCTGCGCTTCTTCAGCGTCGAGTTCGCCGCACGCTTCTTCGCGGCGCGCACCCTGGGTGTTGCGGCCTTCGGGGTCCTGCCGGGCATCAA
>JAICLP010000396.1 GCA_025925475.1 Burkholderiales bacterium
GGATTCAGCAGCAGCGCGCGGCAGATCGCCGCACGCTGCTGCATGCCGCCCGAGAGCTCGTGCGGATACGCATGCTCGAAGCCGGAGAGGCCCGCGAGTTGCATCAACTGCAATGCGCGCTCGCGATGCGCGGCCGTCGTCTTACCCGCGACGTCGGCCACGAACAGGATGTTCGCAACCGTCGTTCGCCATGGCAAGAGCACCGGCGCCTGGAACACCATCCCGACGTCGCGGATCGGGCCCGAAACCTCGCGGCCGGCGACGCGAATGCGTCCGCCGGACGGCGCGACGAGCCCGGCCACCATTCGCAACAGCGTCGACTTGCCGCAGCCGCTCGGGCCGACGATCGAGACGAACTCGTTGGCCTCGACGGCGAAGCTCGCGCGCTCGACCGCGACCAGTCGACCGAACGTCTTGCGGACGTCGGCGATCTCGAGCGCAATCGACACGCGTCGACGCCTCTAGTGACCCTGCAGCACCGGCGTGTAGATGTCCTTGGGGCCGAGCGACGTTTCGA
The DNA here is from genome assembly GCA_025925475.1 of Burkholderiales bacterium. Classification (GTDB taxonomy): domain Bacteria; phylum Pseudomonadota; class Gammaproteobacteria; order Burkholderiales; family Casimicrobiaceae; genus VBCG01. Next base: position 518 of record JAICLP010000396.1, read on the forward strand.
GCTTCATCGCCGTCTTGACGAGATCGACGGTGCGCTGCAAACGGTCGTCGGTCGCAACCCCGTAGCCGTGCTTCTTCACGTACGGCGTCTCGATCGACTTGATCGTCTGCCGCCACTGCGCGAGCGTCGTGTCGTAGTTCAACGCCGGGTTGTGCTTGAGCATGATCCGCGCGGTCTCCTCGGGATGCGCGACCGAATAGTCGACCGCCTTGCGCGTCGCCTCTGCGAACCGTTTAGCGGCAGCCGGATCGCTCGCGAGCGTCGTGTCCTTCGCAATCAGGAAGTAGCCGAACACGTCGTAGCCCCAGTCGGCGAACGGCGTGAAGTACACGGTCTTGTGCTGCGGCTTCGCAATCTTCTCGAGCGCGGGAACGTCGCCGTCGAGCGACGCGGTGAACAGATCCGTCTGGCCCGACAGAAGCAGCGATGAATAGACGCCGGGATCGGCAGCAAGCCACTTGATCGACGACGGATCGATGTTCGCCTTCGACAGCAGGATCGGCAGGATCACGCGCGCACTGTCGGTCTGCGACGCGGCGATGCGCTGCCCCTTCAGCGACTCGAGCGTCTTGTACGGCTTCAGCGACGCGAGTCCCGACGTGCTGATGTCGGTGAACACCATGAAGCTCTTCACCTTCGCGCCCTTCGCGGCCGCCTGCACCACCGACGCGGCCTCCGCCATGCCGTAGTCGGCCTTGCCGCTGTCGACGGCCGTGATGACGAAGCCGCTGCCGGTCGCCGGCTGGATGTCGATGTCGAAACCCGCGGCCTTGTAATAGCCCTTGTCGAGGCCGACGAAGAACGGCGAATGGCGGCCGTGGAACGTGTAGTTGGTGAGGAACGTGATCTTCTTCAGCGGTGCCTGTGCGTGGACCGGCGCGGGACTCGCGCAGACGACGGCGCACAGCGCGACGACGGCGGAAACGAGCATCGAAACTCTCATGGCGATCTCCCCTTGGTGATCAGGCGATGACGGATACGGCTCAACGGGCAGTATCGAAGTATGCCGCCAGATCGACGCTGTCGGCACCGGGTACGCGCTTGCGCTCGAAATCCTTGCGACGCTCGAACGGCACCGTCGCGTCGATGCCCATCCGCCCCCAGTGATCCTTGTGCGGATCGCGGTAGAACGACGGCGTGTCCGGAATGACGATCGTATCCTTGTCCGGCCGCGAGCGCGTGAGCACCGCCCAGGTGACGTCGTCCATGTCGTAGATGTCGACGTCCTCGTCGACGACGGTGACCATCTTCGCCCAGGTCGGCTCGGCACCGAACACCGCGAGCAGCACCTGCCGGCCATGCCCCTCGTATTGCTGGCGGATCTTGACGATCACGTGCGTGACGAACGGGTGACAGGTCACGTCGACGATGCCGGGCAGCACGGCATTGATCCGCTGGAAGATGTTCGCCGCGACCGACAGCTCGAGCGTCAGCACTTCCTCCGACGATCCGCACAGGATGCTGTGGAAGATCGCGTCGGAGCGCCGCGTGACGCCGAGCACCTCGAACACCGCATTCTGGCCGACCGGCGTGTAGTAGCCCATGAATTCGCCGAACGGCCCCTCGTCACGGCGCACGTTCGGCAGGAACCGGCCCTCGATCACGATCTCGGTCGATGCGGGCACCATCATGTCGATGTGCCGGCACGGCCGCATCTCGATCGATTCGCCGGCCAGTTGCGCGGCGACCTCGAGCTCGTCGGCATCGTACGGCAACGGCGACGCGGCGGTCAGGAACGCCGTGGGCGGCGGCCCGATCAGCATCGCCGCGTCGAGCGGCCTGCCCATCTTCTCCGCCTTCTCGTGGTACATCGTCAGGTGATGGCGCGGGGCGAGCCGGCAGCGCAATTCCTCGTCGCTCACGAACATCGAGCGATGGAACGACAGGTTGCGCACGCCGGTCTCGGGCTCGTGCGCGAGGAACATGGCCGACGTGAAGTACGGCGCCGCATCGCGCTCGGAATACGTGATGAGCGGCAGGTCCGAGACCTTGCAGTCGAC
>JAICLP010000228.1 GCA_025925475.1 Burkholderiales bacterium
CGGCGCACGCCGCGATACGAGAAGCTGGTCCGCTTCGAATGCACGCGACACCAGCCGCCGAGCGATCGTACGAGCTCGACGACGTCGTCGGCCAGTCTGCGGCTCGACGTTGCAAACCGGATCGTGCCGAAGCGCTCGACCGAGCCGTCGGTGTCGAGCAAGCCGCGCAGCAGATCCAGTCGATCGCACCGCGATGCGTCGAGGAACGGGCGCGGGATGAACTCGTCGTGAATCGCGACACCCCAAAGCCCGAGTGCCTTGATCGCGCTCGTGAGCGGATTCGACAACATGCCGCGAACGCCGGGCGCGTGGCCGCGATGGCGTTGCACGATGCGCCAGTCGACCCGGCCGGCATGCACGACCTCGAGCATCTCGTCGATGCGTGCCTGCAGGCGCTCGCGCATCGCCTCGACGGCCGTCGAAAATCGGATCGTCGATTCGGTGAAGGAGCCATCGCCGAGCAGCGCACCGAGCACCCACGGATCGATCGGCAGTTCGGATGCATGTCCGAAGTCGCCGCTCGGTGTGTCGATCCACAGGCGATTGCCGTAGCGCTTGCGCGCAAGCATCGCCGCAACCTCGTCGGTGCGAAGGACGCGCGGCGTCGGCCACGTGCGGTAATGCACGCGCCACAAGTGCTCGGCGCAGCATTCGCAGCTGCGATTGTCGGAAAACGTCACCCGATAGACCTGCCGCTCGCCTTGTGGAAATACGCCGGTGACGAACGACGGCGCGCCGTCGACCGACGCGAGCGCATCACCGACGCGCAGATCGCCCATGCGGGCCCATCCGTCCAATGTGCGGACGCGCGCATCGAGCGGTTGTGCCTTTCCCATGCTCGGTCTTCCCGCAACGACGATCAGGTCGCCCGGCTGAAAACCCGACGTCATCTTGTCGAGGTCCGAGAATCCGGTCGGCACGCCCGTGACGTCGGACGGATCGTCGCGGTTGTAGAGCGTTTCGATGCGCTCGACGACATCGGCCAGCAGCTTGCCGATCACCTGGAAGTTCTGCGCGCCGCGCGAGCCCTGCTCGGCGATATGGAGCACCTTCGCCTCGGCTTCGTCGAGCACGGTCTTCGCGCTGCGACCGAGCGGATTGAACGCCGACTCGGCGATGTCGGTCGCGGTCGCCGCGAGTTGCCGCAGGATCGAGCGCTCGCGAACGATGTTCGCGTAGTGCCGGATGTTCGTGGCGGTCGGGACGTTTTGCGCCAGAGCGCCGAGATAGGCGAGGCCGCCGACGTAATCGAGCTTCTGCGCGGATGAAAGGGCCTCGGAAACCGTGACCACGTCGGCCGGCTTGCCCTCGCTGATCAACTCGACGACCGACCGGTAGATGACGCGATGCGCGTCGCTGTAGAAATCCTCGGCGCTGACGACATCGCCGATCCGATCGGCCGCGTCGTTGTCGAGCATCAGGCCGCCCAGCACCGATTGCTCGGCCTCCACCGAATGTGGCGGAAGCTTCAGCGTTTCGAGCGGGATATCGTCGGGCACGTTACGAGCGGATGCTTGCCAAGCAACGGGATTCTACTGCGTCGAAACGGCTTCGCACATACGACGAAGGGGCCGATTCGGCCCCTTCGTCCACATCGCGGCGCGCCGGCCGCGAACGTCAAACGGCGATCGTCTCGCCGACGACGTTGACGGTCACGTGCGCAACGACGTCGGTATGCAGCGCAACCGACACCGGATGCTCGCCGACCTGCTTGAGCGGTCCCGACGGCATGCGCACCATCGACTTCTCGATGTCGACACCCTGCCCCTTCAGCGCCTCGACGATGTCGGCATTCGTGACCGAGCCGAAGAGCCGCCCATCGACGCCGGCCTTCTGCGCGATGCGCAGCGTCGAGCCCTCGAGCTTCTCGGCCTGCGCCTGCGCGTTCGCGAGCTTCTCGCCGGCGGCGCGCTCGAGCTCGGCGCGCTGCGCCTCGATCGCCTGCAGGTTGGCGGGCGTCGCGCGCCTCGCCTTGCCCTGCGGGATCAGGAAATTGCGCGCATAGCCGTCGCGCACCTTGACGACGTCGCCGAGGTTGCCGACGTTGGCGATTTTTTCCAGCAGAATGATTTGCATGATCGATGCGCCCCGTCAGTGCAGATCGGTGTACGACAGAAGCGCCAGGAAGCGCGCGCGCTTGATCGCCGTCCCGAGCTGGCGCTGGTAGCGCGCCTTCGTGCCGGTGATCCGCGCCGGCATGATCTTGCCGTTTTCCTGCACGAAGTCCTTCAGGACGTCGATGTCCTTGTAGTCGATCTGCTTGACGTTCTCCGCAGTGAAGCGGCAGAACTTCTTGCGCTTGAACAGGTTGTTGCCGCGCTCGCGGCGCTTGCCGTCCTTCTTGAACTTGCCTTTGCCTCTTCCCATCGGACGTGGCATTTCAGTTTCCTTTCGTCGTGACCATCTGCTCGAAGTGCGTCAGGTGCAGGGTGATGCTCGTTCCGGTGCGATACCGCCGCGCCACGAACCCCTCGACACGCAATGCGCATCCGATCGCGCATCGGTCGAGTGCCCGCGCGACGTCACCGAACGCGACTGCATGCATCTCGCATTCGACCCTGCGCATGCCTTCCGCTTCGCGCTGAACCGATCGGTGATCGAGCGTGCATTCGACAGCCGCGATGCCGGCCGGCGTATGCCGCAATTCGTCTCGCGCAGCGAGCGTCGCATCGAGCGTGAACCGGTTGATGCCCGGCACCCGCTGCGATCAGGCCTGTGCGGTCGTCGGCTGCGCGGCTTCGGTCGCCGGCTTCTCCGCCGTGCGCTCGGCTGCGCCTTCCTTCGGTTCCCTGTGCGTGAGCGAGCGGGCCTTCTCTTCCTTCATCATCGGCGAAGGCGTGACGACGGCCTCGTTCATCGCGACGACGAGATGGCGCAGCACCGCGTCGTTGAACTTGAACGCGTGCTCGAGCTCGTTCAGCGTTTCCTGGCCGCACTCGATGTTCATCAGCACGTAGTGGGCCTTGTGCACTTTCTGGATCGGGTAGGCGAGCTGGCGCCGTCCCCAGTCTTCGAGCCGGTGAATGCGGCCGCCGGGGCCGCTCACCATCGTGCGGTAGCGCTCGATCATCGCGGGCACCTGCTCGCTCTGATCGGGGTGCACGATGAATACGATCTCATAGTGACGCATGTCAGCGCCTCTCCTTTCGGTCTTTTGCGCGGACGCGTGGCGGCCGGCGCGGGCGGCCTCCCCTGTGAAGCCGGGTGAGGCAAGAAAGCCCGATAGTTTAGCAGGAACCGACCGGGGGGATCAATTCACGCGGGTCGTCGTGCGCTGCGCCGTCATCGCCGACGCCGCGGCGCGCCTGGCAAGAGCGTCGAGCGCCGCGTCGCGCTTGTGCCTGGGCATCGCCGCCAGCTCGCGCACGCGCTGGTAGAACGTCGGCAGGTCCCCGTTCGATTCGTGCAGAAGCTCGCGAAACGCGGGCACGCGGTCGGTGTAGAGCCCGATGGCGGCAATCGCGGCGTTGTTCGGCTGCTGCGCAAACCAGCGGTCGTAGCCCGACAGCCCGGGCTCACCCTGCTTCGCCGCCTCGTAGGCCGCCTTCATCGCGGTGATGATCTCCTGCTTGGCGCGCCGCTTGTCGTCGTCGCTCGCGTTGCTCGCATACGCCTCGGCGAGCTTCGCCCGCGTCGTGCGCACGAGATCGCGGAAGATCGTGCGCATGTGGTCGGCACGCGCAGCGAGCTTCGTGAGCTGCGAATCGTGACGCGCCGCGAGCCAGCGTTCGAGACCGGCCTCCTCGACGGTCGTCGCATACGATTCGTTGAACGTCGAATCGCTCTTGACGTAGATCAGCTGATGCGCGAGCTCGTGGAAGATGAGCCGCGCGACCTCGGTCTCGGGCCAGCTGACGAACGACGACAGCACCGGGTCGTCGAACCAGCCGAGCGTCGAGTAGGCGGGCACGCCGCCGACGTAGACGTCGTCGCCCGTGGCCTTGAGCCGCTTGGATTCGCCCATCGCCAGCGCTTCGCGGAAATACCCCCGGTAATTGACGCAACCGGCGATCGGGAAACACCACTGGCGCGGCTTGAGCGAGAGTTCGGGTGTCGCGAAGACGTTCCAGCTGACGTAGGGACGGCCGAGGTCCGTGTAGCGCGTGTAGCTGCCGTTGTTCGGGAGGCCGAGCTCGCGACTCGCGAATTCCCGAATCTCGCGGATGCGTTCGAGCCGTGCGGCGAGCGCGGTGTTGCTCCTGCCGATGACTTCGGGGATCGGTTGCGAGTTGGCGAGGAGCTCGAGCTGACCCGCCGCGCCCTGCCAGTAATAGTCGACCGTGTCGAACGTCGCGCAGGCGGCCAGCGTGACCGCACCGGCCAGCACCGCGACCACGATCGGCCAGCGGCGGCGCCGGCGCACGCGCCGCTCCACGTCACTCGATGACGATTCACGGCGCACGCGCCCCGGAAGGAATCGTCGCATTGCATCAGGAACAGGCATCACGGTGACACTCTAAAGCAGCAACCTGCGCAGCCTCCCCACGCCCTCCGCAAGCCTGCGCTCGTCGATCGTATACGCCAATCGCACGTGTTGCCGGGCGCGGTGCACGCCGAAGTCGATGCCGGGGGTGAAAGCAACCGCCGCGCCTTCGAGGACCTGCCGGCAGAAACGTTCGCTGTCGTCCGAAAAGCGGGAGCAGTCGGCATACACGAAGAAGCCGCCGCTCGGCATGATCGGCACGCCGAATCCAAGCTCGCGCAATGCCGGAACGAGGAAGTCGCGGCGCGCTTCGAACGCACTCCTCCGTTGTTCGACGATTTCCGCGGTCGCGGGTTCGAAGCACGCGAGCGCCGCGCGCTGAGACGGTGCGGCGGGCGAAATGTAGAGGTTTTGCGCGAGCTTTTCAAGGTCGCGCACGTGGCGCTCGGGCGCGACGATCCAGCCCAGTCGCCACCCGGTCATGTTGAAGTACTTCGAGAAGCTCGAGACGACAAAGGCGTCGTGCGCGAACTCGAGGACGCTCCGCGGCGCCTCGCCGTACGTGAGGCCCAGATAGATTTCGTCGACGATCAGCGTTCCACCGCGGCGCGCGACGACCGCCGCGATCCTGCGCATCTCGTCGTGGGGAACGGTGGTGCCCGTCGGATTCGACGGCGACGCTATCAGCACGCCGCGCGTGCGCTCGCGCCAATTCCGATCGACGAGATCGGCGCTCAGTTGATAGCGCGTCTCCGGGCCGACTGGAATGCCGACCGGCCTGCCTTCCAGCACGCGCACGAAGTGCCGATTGCACGGGTAGCCGGGATCGGCCAGCAGGATCTCGTCGTCGCGATCGACAGTGAGCGCCATGACGAGCAACAGCGCCGCCGACGAGCCGGCGGTGACGATCACGCGCTCGGGGGCGATCTCGACGCGATAGTGCGTGACGTAGTGACGCGCAATCGCCTCGCGCAGTTCCGGCAGCCCGAGCGCGGAGGTGTAGTGCAGGTGGCCGCCCGCGATCGCGCGCTGTGCCGCGTCGAGCACCGGTTGGGGCGTC
>JAICLP010000081.1 GCA_025925475.1 Burkholderiales bacterium
CACACGCGAGACGGACATCCATTGCGTCGTCGGCGGGACGGGCGCGCCGGTGCTGCTGTTGCATGGCTATCCGCAGACGCACGTGATGTGGCATCGCGTCGCTCCTGCGCTCGCCCGACACTACACGGTCGTTTGCGCCGACCTGCGCGGCTACGGCGATTCGGGCAAGCCGCCCACCGACGATATGCATGCTGTCTATTCGAAGCGCGCAATGGCGAACGACATGGTCGAGCTGATGAGCGCGCTCGGTCATCCGACGTTTCGCCTCGTCGGTCATGATCGCGGCGGCCGTGTCGCGCATCGGCTTTGCCTCGACCATCCGGATGCGGTCGCGAAGCTGGCCGTACTCGACATCTCGCCGACGCGCACGATGTACGAGCGTACGGATCGCGCGTTCGCCACCGCGTACTACCACTGGTTCTTCCTGATCCAGCCGTTCGACTTGCCCGAGCGGCTGATCGGCGCCGACCCCATCTATTACCTGCATCGCAAGCTCGGCGGTTGGGGCACGGGTCTCGTACATTTCGATGCCGATGCGCTCGGCGAGTACGAGCGCTGCTTCCGCAACCCCGACACGATTCATGCGAGCTGCGAGGATTATCGCGCGGCTGCGTCGATCGATCTCGAGCACGATGCGCTTCCGCAGAAGGTTGCCTGCCCGATGCTCGTGCTGTGGGGCGAGCGCGGCGTCGTCAATCGACTGTTCGATCCGATTGCCGACTGGCGCGCCGTTGCGAACGATGTGCGCGGAAGGGCGCTTGCAGCCGGTCATTACCTCGCCGAAGAAGTACCCGACGAGACGCTTGCCGAGTTGATGGCGTTCTTCGCGCAATAGCCTTCGAGCGTTGCCGCGCGCCGCACCGACGAAACGAAACGGGGCGCCATTCGGCGCCCCGCGCGCTGTCCTTGCCGTGACGTTACTGGCCGAGCTTTCCGAGAATGCTCGACAGCTCGTCCTTCGAGAACGCCCGCATCGTCTGCGTGCGGATGTTGCCTTGCGACGATAGTGCAAGCGACAGCGCAGTCATCGCCTCGTCGTTCGGCGCTTCGAATGTCGCGACGATGTCGTAGCTGCCGATCGTCCAGTAGATCGATTTGGTCTCGATGCCCATCTTCCTTGCCAATTCCCTGACGCCATCGGCGCGACTGGTCGTATCCCTGACGGTGCGGATGCCCTGTCCGGTGAAAGTCGAGAGAACCACGTACGTAGCCATGCTGATCCCTCCTGGCTTGTGGCAAAGCGTTGTGTAACGAGGGTTCGCTTTCGAACGGGCGATGCCTGCCGCCGCGGCGGCCGTGAGCACGGCGCCGCCCCTTCGAACGGAGGAGCATAGCGCCGGGCAGCGGCGATGCGCAAAGCTTCGCTGGTATAATTCGACGTGTCGGCCGGAGCTTCGCAATGAAGCTTCGGCCGCTGTCAGTTGAAGACGGCCAAGTAGCTCAGTTGGTAGAGCAGAGGACTGAAAATCCTTGTGTCGGTGGTTCAATTCCGCCCTTGGCCACCATCCCTTTCGGCACTTCTGTCTAACCACCGCCGTCTAACCGCGATATTGCGATGACTAGCCAAAGTTCGCCGCAGCGCGTTACGAGCTAAAGGCTCAATACAAGGCAGCGCAGCTTTTGGTGGACAGCTTCGAAATGCTCTCGATTTTCTTCAATCCGGAAAGTGCTCGGTTCGGTTCCCCGGTGCGATGCGAACCGTACAAACTCATTGACAAGCTTGCGAAGATCATCGAGTTTCGGAGAACGGGTGATACGAGCCCTCGCGACATCAGGATAGTGGCACTTTCGCCTGGACGACTGCGGCGGCCGGACGCTCACGCCACGTTTTTCAACACGTCGTCGCCCCAATCGGGCACCAGGCGGACGCAAGCCTCTTCATTCTCGATGCGCTCGAGAAGCCGATCGGCGCACTGGACTTCGGCTGCGGCTGCGGGAGTTTCAGATTCGGCGACGGCGCCCCGGGCCCTCCGATGGTCAAAGAGGCCCTTCAGGCATGCAAGGGCACGCGCATATCGGTCCACTTTCACGTTCGACCCCGAGCCCTCTGTTCCCGCAAAAGTGCATGCCGCTTCGTTTGCAGGCAGCCGTTCCAATCGATCGATCAATTCCGCATAGTCGAGCATGGCGATCTCCTCGAATTCGTGCAACCCCTCCACCAGCTGGTCCATGTTGACGACCGAAGATCGAGCATTGAAGCGACTATTCTGTCTCCTTGCTGGCGAATATTCGCGCGGCCGGCCATGCGGCAGGAGCCTCGTCTGGAGTGCTAGCCATCGGACGACGCCAGCGCACGAAACAACGTCGCGTAAGCGCGTGACGGTGCGCGCCAGCTGACGTCGGTCCGCATCCCGCGCGTTTGCATCCGCTGCCATTCGACGGGATCGCGCCACAGGTCACACGTGCGGTCGATAGCGCATTCGAGCATTTCGCTCGACACGGGTGCGAACTGAACGCCGGTGCCGGCGTCGGCAGCAAGCGCCATCTCGTTCGCATCGACGACGGTGTCGGCGAGACCGCCAACACGCGCAACGATCGGCACGGCGCCGTAGCGCAATGCGATCAACTGCGTAAGTCCGCACGGCTCGAAGCGCGATGGCATCAGCAGGGCATCGGCGCCACCCTGCATCTGATGGGCGAGGGACTCGTCGAAGATCGTCTCGACCGCCACTCGCCCGGGATTCGCCTCCGCGGCCGCCTTGAATCGCCGCTCGAGCTCCATGTCGCCGGTGCCCAGGACCGCGAGCTGGGCACCGCCACGCTGCAGCGCCGGCAAGGCCTCCAGCAGGAGGTCCGATCCCTTCTGCGGGGTGAGTCGGCTGACAACGATGAATAGCAGGGCGCGAGCGTCGGCGTCGAGACCCAGCCGCCTTTGCAGCCAGCTCTTATTTTCGCGGCGCGCCCCGCGGGAGTCGTCTCCATAGCATGCGGCCAGATAACCATCGTTCGCGGGATCCCACACGGTGCAGTCGATGCCGTTGCGAATTCCGACCAGCACCTGGGATCGCTTCCTCAGCAGCCCGTCGAGGCCCATGCCGCCTTCGGGCGTGCGGATCTCGGCCGCATAGGTGGGCGACACCGTCGTCACGCTATCGGCAAACGCGATGCCGGCCTTCAGATAGCCGATGTCGCCGTAATACTCGAGGCCGTCGATGCCGAAGGCCTGATCAGGGAGCTCGAGGGATGCGAAGACCGACGCCGGAAACAAGCCCTGGAATGCGAGGTTATGAATCGTCATCACGCTCCGTGGTCGCGGCGGCGGCATGAAATGCAGGTAGGCAGGCAGGAGTCCGGCCTGCCAGTCGTGCGCATGCACGACTTCCGGCTGGAAGTCGCCAATGCCGTCACGCGCGATCGTGGCGCCAGCCTGCGCCAGCGCCGCGAAGCGACTCGCGTTGTCTGCCCACGGTTTGCCGTCTGAAGCGACGTACGGGTTGCCGGGCCGGTCGAACAGCTGGGGCGCATCGAGCACGAACATCCGGGCGCCGGCAACGCGCGCTTCCAGCACTCGCGCGGGTCCTCCATGCAGCATCGCGAACTGACGGACGACGTTGCTCTCATCGATGTCGCGCAGCACTGCAGGATAACCGGGCACGAGCGTTCGAACGTCGATACCTTCTGCGGCAAGAGCCTGCGGCAGCGCTCCGGTGACGTCGGCGAGACCGCCAGTCTTCAGGAGCGGATAAACCTCGGAAGCGACGGCGAGGACGGAGACGCTCAACGCCAATCAGCAGCGAGCGAGTCGATCGATCATAGGCTGCGTGACGAGCGTCACGCCGCGTTCGGTACGGCGGAAGCGCGCGGCGTCCTGTACCGGATCTTCGCCGATGACGAGATCGTCCGGTATGCGAACGCCGCGATCGACGACCGCGCGATACAGACGCGACCGCCTGCCGAGCTCGACATAGGGAAGCACGACGCTGTCCTCGACGCGTGACTGGGAATACATGCGGGTGCCGGTCGACAACAGTGAGCGGCGCACGTGGCCGCCGGAAACGATGCAGCCGCCGGAAATGAGTGAGCTATCCGCGGTGCCTTCGCGTCCATCCTCGTCCTTCACGAGCTTCGCGGGTGGTGTGATTTCGCTGTACGTCCATATGGGCCAATCGCGGTCGTACAGATCGAGTTCCGGCATCACGCCGGTCAGGTCGGTATTAGCCAACCAGTACGCATCCAGCGTGCCGACATCGCGCCAGTATGCAGCGCCTTCTGCGCTCGAGCGCACGCACGACTTGGAGAACCGGTGAGCGCACGCCTTGCCGTTGGCGACGAGCCAGGGAATGACGTCATGGCCGAAGTCACGCCTCGAGTTGGGATCGGCCGCGTCGCGCCGAAGCTGATCGTTCAACGTCTGGCGTCCGAACGCGTAGATGCCCATGCTGGCCAAGGCATAGCCCGGCCGATCGGGCATCTCCGGCGGTCGTGCCGGCTTTTCGGCGAAGGCGATGATCCGATCGTGGGCGTCGGCTTGCATTACGCCGAACGAACTTGCTTCTTCGATCGGTACCTCGATGCACGCGACCGTCACGTCCGCATCGCGTTCGACGTGCTCGACGAGCATCGGCTCGTAGTCCATCTTGTACACGTGGTCGCCGGCGAGGACCAGCAGGTAATCCGGGCCGTAGCTGTCGACTATGTCGATGTTCTGATAGAGGGCGTCCGCCGTTCCCGCGTACCACTGTTCGGAGATGCGCTGGCTCGCCGGCAGGATGTCGAAGCTCTCGTTGCGGAACGGATGCAGGAAGTTCCAGCCCCGTTGCAGATGGCGGATCAGGCTGTGCGCCTTGTACTGCGTCGCCACCGCGATGCGGCGAACGCCTGAGTTGATCGCATTGGACAGCGCGAAATCGATAATCCGCGATTTGCCGGCAAAGAACACTGCGGGCTTCGCGCGCGTTGCCGTGAGTTCCATCAGGCGACTTCCCCGTCCACCCGCAAGCACGTAGGCCATCGTCGAGCGGGACAACGGCCTCCTGACGCTCACTCGGGTCATCGTTTCACCGTTCTCGCATAGGCGTCGTTCATGTCGACCGGCTCGTTATGTGAAGGACGCCTTCAACGCTCGAGCTTCTTCAGCGCCGACCCCTTGTGCAGCGCCACGTGATCCGTCTTGTCGCTCTTGATCTCGTATTGCGGCTCATCCGGGCTCGCGTGGTGTACGTACCCCTTGTAGTTCACGTTCCGGGTGTGAATCTTGATGATCCTGCCGCTCACGTGCCCGGCTTCCGAGTTCCATCGCACACGGTCGCCGATTTCGAAGCGCGTGGCCATTCCTCTCCTCCGTGGCAGCGCCGAACGGGCGTGGCGAACCGCCGTTGTCATTCTAGCGCCATCGATGCGTTCGCACTGCATGCCTGGTTATCGCCTTCGCTGCGACGATTCGGGGCTCGTCTAGAATATTCGCGCCCGGCAACGGCGGTGCCCGCATGTCGCGGCGCTGACCGGCACGGCGGCGGTCGCCGCCACGACTCCGCGCCGTGCCGTCTGCCGTGGCCTTTCGATCCCCTTGTCGCATTTGTCGAGCGTTCGCATGGATACGCGCGGTACCCAGTACGTGCTGGAAGTCAGTCCGATCATTCCGAAGGCGCTCGCACGCCTTTCCGATCTGGCGACCGACCTCTGGTACAGCTGGGATCGCCCGACGCGCGAACTCTTTGCGCGGCTGCATCCGGGATTGTGGAATGCAGTCGGGCACAGCCCGAAGGCGTTCCTGTCGCGCGTCGATCAGGGACGTCTCGACGCGGCGGTGAAGGATCCCGTCTTCCTCTACCGGTTCCACCGCGTGCTGTCGACGCACGACACGTACGAGGACATCGCAACGCCGACCAGCGAGGGCATCGCGCTCGGCGCCGACGACCACGTCGCCTATTTCTGTGCGGAATTCGGCTTTCATGAAAGCCTGCCGATCTACTCGGGCGGCCTCGGCATTCTCGCGGCGGACCATTGCAAGGCGGCGAGCGACAGCAACCTGCCGCTGACGGGTGTGGGCCTTCTGTACCGGCAGGGCTATTTCTCGCAGACGATCGACGCTGAGGGCAGCCAGCACGCGAACTACGCCGACTCCAACTTCGCCGAGTTGCCGGTCGAACTCGTTCGCGACCCCGAGGGCCGCGAACTGCGCGTCGGCGTCGAGTTGCCGGGCCGCAACGTATCCGTGCGCGTATGGCGTGCACGTGCAGGACACGTGACGCTCTGCCTGCTCGACACCGATGTTGCGGAGAACGCCGAACGCGACCGGCTGATCACGTACCGCCTCTACGGCGGCGACCGCACGACGCGCATCGAGCAGGAGATCGTGCTCGGCATCGGCGGCGTGCGTGCGCTCACCGCGCTGCATATCGAGCCGACCGTCTGGCACATGAACGAAGGCCATGCGGCATTCATGGTGCTCGAGCGCATCCGGATGCTCGTGCGCAACGGGACGCCGTTCGAGACGGCGCTCGAGGCGGTCGCCGCCAGCAACGTGTTCACGACGCACACCCCGGTCGCCGCCGGCCACGACCAGTTCGCCGCGCGCGTCATCGAAGAGTATTTCGCGACGTATTGCCACGACGTCGGCGCGCCGATATCGACGCTGCTCGACCTCGGGCGCACGACCGGCAGCGAGGACTTCAACATGACGGCGCTCGCGGTTCGCGGCTCGCGCCTTTTCAATGGCGTGTCGCGTATCCATGGCGAGGTGACGTCGCGCACGCTGCAGGCGTTGTGGCCCGACATTCCACCGGACGAGAACCCGGTCGATTACGTGACGAACGGCGTGCACGTGCGCACGTTCCTCGCAACCGAGTGGTTCGACCTGTTCGACCGCTACCTGGGTCCCGAATGGGTGCACCGTTTCGCGAGCAGCGAGGAATGGTCCGACATCGACCGCATCCCGGATCACCTGTTCTGGTCGGTGCATCAGCATCTCAAGTCGAGCATGCTGGAGATCGTCTGCGAGCGTATCCGAACGCAGCATTTTCGCAACCAGGGCAGCGAATCGCACCTCGACCGCATCCTTCGCTTCGCGCATCCGAGCGATCCGAGCGTTCTCACGATAGGCTTCGCACGCCGCTTCGCGACGTACAAGCGTGCGACGCTCCTTTTCAACAATCTCGATTGGCTGCGCGCGATCACGAGCGATCCGAAGCGCCCGGTCGTCTTCATTTTCGCGGGACGGGCGCATCCGGCGGATGTGCCCGGGCAGGACCTGATCCGCGAGATCGCGCGCGTTGCGAGGCTGCCGGAATTCGAGGGCAAGATCCTGCTCGTCGAAGGCTACGACCTGCGGCTCGCTCGAAGACTCGTCGCCGGCGTCGACGTGTGGCTCAACAATCCGATCTACCCGCTCGAGGCATCGGGCACGTCGGGCATGAAGGCCGGCATGAACGGCGTCATCAATCTTTCCGTGCAGGACGGCTGGTGGGGCGAAGGCTACGAGCCTGGCAACGGCTGGGCGATCAAGCCCGCAACGGGCACGGCCGATCCCGCACGGCGGGACAGCGACGAGGCGCGTTCGCTCTACGAAATCCTGCAGGATCACGCGTTGCCGATGTACTACGGCCGTGCGCCGGCCGGCTATTCGCCGGCATGGGTCAGCATGGCCAAGCGGTCGATGGCGACGCTGCTGCCGCGGTTCAATTCGCGCCGGATGCTGAACGAATACGTCGACAAGCTTTACACGCATGCGGCATCGCAGGGACGGCGCTATTCAGCCGACGGCGCCGCAATCGCGAGCGCGGTCGGCGCGTTCAAGCGTCGCGTGCGCGAGGCGTGGCCGCGCGTCGCACTGCGCGTTCTCGATCCGGGGACGCAGCGGATCGCGTTCGGCGAGCGGTTCGCCGTCGAGGTCGCAGTGCAGCTCGCCGGTCTCGATCCGTCGGATGTCGTCGTCGAGCTGCTGCTCGAGCGAACCGACGAGCGCAGCGGGCACGCCGAGCGCCGGCAGTATCCGCTGAACGCAATCGACGGCGTCAACGACGCGGGCGAGCATCGCTACCGCATCGAGCTCGCGCCCGAGCTCTGCGGGCACATGACGTATCGGGTCCGAGCGTATCCGTGCAATCGCGACCTCACGCATCCGCACGAGACCGGGTTGATGCGATGGGCATGAACCGAATTGGGGTCAGAGACGATTTTCTGGCGCCATCGTTCGGTATGTCGACAACCATCCGGAAAATCGTCTCTGACCCCATTTCGGTTTTCGCGCCGCGTCTGAACCAATCGCCGCACGTTTTGTCCGCTTGATAAGCCCGGCCGTCGAAGATCGGGCGGGAAGCCCGCGTCGACCGACGCCATGGCCGCAACGGAACGGATGGCATGATCGAAGCAACGGCTGCACCGACGTTCAGGGTGGATACGCCGACGGATCTGTCCGAACAGGACGTGTACCTGTTCCGCGAGGGGACGCACGCGTCGCTTGCGACGATCCTCGGCTGCACGCTTTGCGGCGATTCGGCGCGCTTTCGCGTCTGGGCGCCGAACGCGGCGCGGGTTTCGGTGATCGGCGACTGGAACGGCTGGAACGCCGACGCGAACCGCCTCGCGCCACGATGGGACCAAACCGGTATCTGGGAAGGCACCGTGCACGGCGTCGCGCGCGGACAGGCCTACAAATACCGGATCGTCACGCAAAGCGGCGCCGCGCTCGACAAGGCCGATCCATTCGCGTTCCATGCCGAAACGCCGCCGGCGACCGCTTCACGCGTCTGGACGCTCGAATACGAGTGGCACGACGACGCGTGGATGGCATCGCGACGCGCGCGCAACGCACTCGATGCGCCGATCTCGATCTACGAGTTGCACATGGGATCGTGGCGGCACCCGTCGGGCCAGCTGCCGACGTACCGCAACGTCGCGCACCCGCTTGCCGATTACATCTGCGCGCAGGGCTTCACGCACGTCGAATTCCTGCCACTGATGGAGCATCCGTTCTACGGCTCGTGGGGCTACCAGACCACCGGCTATTTCGCGCCGACCGCGCGCTACGGCACACCGCAGGACCTGATGCATCTGATCGACGTCCTGCACCAGCGCGGCATCGGCGTGATCCTCGACTGGGTGCCGTCGCATTTTCCCGATGATCCGCACGGCCTCGCCCGATTCGACGGCACGCACCTGTACGAGCACGCCGATCCGCGCAAGGGCTTCCATCCCGAATGGAAGAGCCTGATCTTCAATTACGATCGCCACGAGGTGCGCGCGTTCCTCGTGTCGAGCGCGCTGTTCTGGCTCGACCGCTATCACATCGACGGGCTGCGCGTCGACGCGGTCGCGTCGATGCTCTATCTCGACTACGCCCGCAACGCGGGCGAGTGGGTGCCGAACGTCCATGGCGGCAAGGAGAACCTCGGCGCGATCGCGTTCCTGCGGCAGCTGAACGAAGCTGTCTATCGTGCACATCCCGACGTGCAGACGTTTGCCGAGGAATCGACGTCGTGGCCGATGGTGTCCCGGCCCACGTTCGCGGGCGGTCTCGGCTTCGGGATGAAGTGGAACATGGGCTGGATGCACGACACGCTGGACTACATCCACCACGAGCCGATTCATCGCAAGCATCATCATGACAGGCTCACGTTCTCGATCTGGTACGCGTTCTCCGAGAACTTCGTGCTGCCGCTTTCGCACGACGAGGTCGTCTACGGCAAGGAATCGCTGATCGGCAAGATGCCGGGCGATCGCTGGCAACGCTTCGCCAACCTGCGGCTGCTCTTCGGCTACATGTGGGCGCATCCGGGCAAGAAGCTGCTGTTCATGGGCTGCGAGTTCGCGCAATGGCGCGAGTGGTCGCACGAGGGCGAGCTCGAATGGCGGCTCGCGCAGCATGCCGAGCACGCGGGCGTGCAACGCTTCGTTGCCGACGCGAACCGCCTCTACGCGCGGTCACCGGCACTGCACGAGGTCGACTTCGAGACGCCCGGCTTCGAATGGATCGTCGGCGACGATCGCGAGGCGAGCGTCGTCGTCTTCCTGCGTCGCGCGCGAAGCGGCTTGCCGATGCTCGTCGCCTGCAACTTCACGCCAGTGCCGCGTGAGCACTATCGCGTCGGCGTTCCCGAACCGGGATACTGGCACGAGGTGCTGAACAGCGACGCGACGGACTACGGTGGCAGTGGCATCGGCAATCTCGGCGGCGTGCACGCTGCACCAATCGCGTTTCATGGCCGCGCGCAGTCGCTGTCGCTGACCCTGCCGCCGCTTGCTGCCGTGTATTTCGAGCACGGAGGATCGTGACGTGCCGGCACGCAAGACCGCCACCCGCAACGATGCGCCGCTGCCCGCAGAGGGTCGCGCCCGCGCGGTCATCGAGAATGTCGCGCCACAGGTTGATTGCGGGCGTTTTGCCGTCAAGCGCATCGTCGGCGACCGCGTCGTCGTCGAGGCCGATTGCTTCGCCGACGGCCACGACGTGCTCGCCTGTCGTCTGCGCTTTCGGCGCGACGACGAGACCGCATGGAGCGAGTCGCCGATGCGCGCGCTCGACAACGATCGCTGGCGCGGCGAATTCGACGCGGCCGATGTCGGCCGCTACATCTACACCGTTTGCGCCTGGGTCGACCCGTTCCTGTCGTGGCGCCATGATTTCGAGCGACGCATCGAGCCCGACGACATGCGCGTCGCCGCGCAGGTCGGCGCCGATCTCGTCAAGGCCGCATCCGCCCGGGCGCGCGCCGACGATCGCAAGCGCCTCGCCGACTGGGCGCGGCAGTTGCGCGAGGCGCCCGATGTCGACGCGCTTCGCGAGATCGCGCTCGACGAGACGCGTGCCGTACTGGCGCAGCGCTATCCCGATCGCCGCTTCGAGACGACTTTCCCGATCGAGCTTCCGCTCGTCGTCGATCGGCCGCGTGCCGGTTTTTCCGCGTGGTACGAACTGTTTCCGCGCTCGACGTCGAACCAGCCGGACGTTCATGGGTCCTTTGCCGATTGCGAGGCGCGTCTTCCGTACGTCGCGCAGATGGGCTTCGACGTGCTGTACCTGCCGCCGATTCACCCGATCGGACACGAGCGGCGCAAGGGGCCGAACAACGCGCTTCTCGCGGGACCCGACGATCCTGGAAGCCCGTGGGCGATCGGTGCCGCCGAAGGGGGGCACAAGGCGATCCATCCGCAACTCGGCTCGCTCGATGACTTTCGCCACCTCGTCGCAGCCGCGCGCGCGCTCGGCATCGACCTCGCGCTCGACATCGCGTTCCAGACCGCGCCCGATCACCCGTACGTCGAAGCGCATCCCGAATGGTTCCGGCATCGCCCCGACGGCAGCGTGCAGTACGCCGAGAATCCGCCGAAAAAGTACCAGGACATCTACCCGTTCAACTTCGAGTCGGACGAGTGGCGTGCGCTCTGGGAGGAGCTGCACGACGTCATCGCCTACTGGATCGGCGAGGGCGTGCGGATCTTCCGCGTCGACAACCCGCACACGAAGCCGTTCGCGTTCTGGGAATGGGCGATCGCGCGGATCAAGCGCGCGCATCCCGACGTGATCTTCCTGGCGGAGGCGTTCACGCGGCCGAAGGTCATGCATCGGCTGGCGAAGCTCGGCTTCACGCAGTCGTACACGTACTTCACGTGGAAGAACACCGACTGGGAGCTGCGCGACTATCTGGAGGAGCTGACGCAGTCGCCGATGGTGGAGTACTTCCGGGGCAATCTGTTCACCAACACCCCTGACATCCTGAACGAGTTCCTGGTGCAGGGCGGCCCGCCGGCGTTTCGCATTCGCTTATTGCTGGCGGGTACGCTGCTGCCGTTGTACGGCCTGTACAGCGGCTA
>JAICLP010000203.1 GCA_025925475.1 Burkholderiales bacterium
AGCTTCGCCGCAGCGATGGCGAGGATGCCCGATCCGCAGCCGTAATCGAGCAGCGATTCGCCGGGCGTGAGCTCCTCGGCAAGAAAGCGCAGGCAAAGCCGCGTCGTCGGATGCGCGCCGGTGCCGAACGCGAGTCCGGGGTCGAGGAGGATGTTCGTTGCGTCGGGGCGCGGCGGCGTGCACCAACTCGGCACGATCCACAGCGCATCGGTGATCCGCAGCGGCGCGAACTGCGCCTGCGTGGCGCGAACCCAGTCGCGATCGGGCACGCGGTAGCGCTCGAATGGCGGCTCGGCGAGCGCGAGCGCATCGGCCGCGGAGCGAACGACGGTCGCGGGATCGACGCCGCCCGCGCAAAGCGCCGTGAGCCGGGTGACGTGCCACCAACCGCGCGGCGCTTCGGACGGCTCGCCGAAGATCGGACTTTCGTCGCCGGTTCCGGCGAATGGATCCGCCGCATCGATCGACAGCGCGCCGGCATCGAGCAGCGCATCCGACCATCGATCGGCGTCGGCCGCCGCAACGTCGAAGCGCAGCGCGACGAAGCTCATTCTCAGGCGGCCTGCTTGCGCTTGGCGAGCCGCTCCTCGAGATAATGAATCGACGTGCCGCCGCGCAGGAATTTCTCGTCGAGCAGCAATTCCTGGTGCAGCGGGATGTTGGTGCGAATGCCGCCGACGACCATCTCCGACAACGCGACGCGCATCCGCGCCATCGCCTGTTCGCGCGTCTCGCCGTAGGCGATCACCTTGCCGATCATCGAGTCGTAGTTCGGCGGCACGAAATAGTTCTGATAGACATGCGAATCGACGCGGATGCCGGGACCGCCCGGCGCGTGCCATGCGGTGATGCGTCCCGGCGACGGCACGAACGTCCACGGGTCCTCGGCGTTGATGCGGCATTCGATCGCATGGCCGCGGCGCAGGACGTCGCGCTGGCGGAACCGGAGCTTCTGCCCGGCCGCGATGCGGATCTGCTCCTGCACGATGTCGATGCCGGTGATCATCTCGGTCACCGGATGCTCGACCTGCACGCGCGTGTTCATCTCGATGAAGAAGAACTCGTCGTCCTGGTACAGGAACTCGAACGTGCCGGCGCCGCGATAGCCGATCTTGCGGCACGCATCGGCGGCGCGCTCGGTGATGCGCGTCAGCGCACGCGCGTTGACGTCGGGCGCCGGCGCCTCCTCGATGATCTTCTGGTGCCGCCGTTGCATCGAGCAGTCGCGCTCGAAAAGGCAGATCACGTTCTTGAACTCGTCGGCGAGCACCTGGATCTCGATGTGCCGCGGGTTGCCCAGGAAGCGCTCCATGTAAAGCGTCGAGTTGCCGAACGCCGCTTGCGCTTCGGCGCGCGTCAATGCAACCGCGGGCAGCAGCGCCGCTTCGGTATGAACGACGCGCATGCCGCGGCCGCCGCCACCGCCGGCCGCCTTGACGATGACCGGATAGCCGACCGAGCGCGCGATGCGCACGATTTCCTTGGGGTCGTCGGGCAGCGCGCCTTCCGATCCCGGGACGCACGGGACGCTCGCCTTCGTCATCGCGACTTTCGCGCTCACCTTGTCGCCCATCAGCCGGATCGTCTCCGGACGCGGACCGATGAACACGAAGCCCGAGCGCTCGACCTTTTCGGCGAAATCGGCGTTCTCCGAAAGGAATCCGTAGCCGGGATGAATCGCCTGCGAGTCGGTCACCTCGGCGGCGGCAATGATCGCCGGGATGTTGAGATAGCTTTGCGCCGACGGCGGCGGACCGATGCAGACCGATTCATCGGCGAGCGCGACGTATTTGGCGTCGCGATCCGCCTCGGAGTGCACGACGACCGTCTTGATGCCGAGCTCGCGGCACGCGCGCTGGATGCGCAGCGCGATTTCCCCGCGGTTGGCGATCAGGACCTTGTCGAAGAGCTTGTCGGAGTTGCGCGACACCATCTCAGCTGAGGAGGAAGAGCGGCTGACCGAATTCCACCGGCTGTCCGTTCTCGACGAGAATCGCCTTGATCGTGCCCGCAGCATCGGCTTCGATCTCGTTCATCAGCTTCATCGCTTCGACGATGCAAAGCGTGTCGCCCTGGGCGATGCTGTCTCCAACCTCGACGAATGCCGGCGCGCCCGGCGATGCCGCGCGATAGAACGTGCCGACCATCGGGCTCTTCACCGTATGCCCTTCCTCGACGGGTGCCGACGGCACTTCGGCGGCCGGCGGGCTCGCGACGGCGACCGCCGCCGGCAACTGTGCCGGCGCCTGGAACATTACCGGTTGCGGCGCGTACGCGGAGGCGCGCGTGATCCGTACGCGTTCTTCGCCCTCCTGAATCTCGAGCTCGGCAATTCCCGACGTCTCGACGAGATCGATCAGTGTCTTGAGCTTACGGAGGTCCATGGCCGTGCCTCATTGCGCCAGCCGCGCGGATGAGGCGGCGAGTTTGCCGCAGATGGCGGAAAATGTCCAGCAGTTAGCTGGACTTAGCCGCGTTTTGCTGGCGAGCCGGCGACGTGGTCTACAGCAGGCGCCCGAGCAGGGCGTCGAGCTTGGCTTGCCGCAGGGGCCCCAGTTGCGTGTGCGCGACGCGTCCCTGCCGGTCGAGGACGATCGTGAAGGGCAGCGCCGCGAGATCGTTGCCGAGCGTCCTCGACAATTCGATTGCACCGAAGCCGCCGATCAGCGCCGGATAGTTGAGCTTCAGTTCCTTCACGAATGCGCGCACTTTGTCGGGGTCATCGACGGCGATGCCGACGAATTGCACGCCTTTCGCGCCGTCGCGGGCCTGTGTGGCGACGAACTCCGGCATTTCTTCGCGGCACGGCGCGCACCACGTCGCCCAGAAATTGACGACGACCACTTTGCCGCGCCATTGCGCGAGCGCCTGCTGCTGGCCGTTCGTATCGGGCAGCACGAGTTTCAGCACCGCTGAGCCGTTGCGGACGGCGTCGGCGCCGCCGCGATGCAGGAACGCCGCGGCGATCCCGAGCGCGAGCGCGACGGCCGCAATGATGCCGACGATCAGCGCTCGACGTCGCGACCGTCCTTCCGGCGCCGCACCGATCGCGGCTGCGTCGGCCGCATTCACTTGAACCAGCCTTTGCCTCCCGGCTCGACGAAGGCGCCCGGCTTGTCGCCCGCAGCAGGCACGACGAGCGTCAATTGCTGCGGATTGGGCGGATAGCAGACGCCGACGTCGGCGCAACCTTGCGAGTCGGCATGCAGCGTGATCTTCTGTCCTGCGGCCGTCTTCACGAGCGGCACGCGCACGACGACTTCGCCGCGATACGTCTCGACATCGCCGAAGAACGCGTCGTGCTTCGGCTTGCCGGGCGGCAGCACGGCGTTGGCGGCCGGTACGGGTTCGGTGCTGAAGTGCATCCGGTCGCGATAGAGGTAGTACCCGTCGGCGACGTCGAAGCGCGCCTCGATCGTGTTCGGGTCGACCGCGCGCGCGGACAATCGGAACGCCTGCTCCGGCGGCAACAGCTTCGGCGCGAGCGACGAGATGCCCTCCGCATGCGCAGTCGCGAACAGCAGCGAAAACAGCGGGACGAGCCAGCGCACGGCGCAATCAGTTCGCGCGCGCCGTCTCGGCGGCGAGCCAGCCGAGGTATCGCGCCTCGCCGCGGACGATGGGAATTGCGACGATCTCGGGCGTGTCATAGGGGTGGATTTTTCGGATCACATCCTCCACGTACGAATACAACGCGGTCCGTGTCTTGATGGCGAGCGGAACCTCCGTGGCCGTTTCGATTCCTCCGCGCCAGTGATAAATTGAGTCGACCGCAGTGCCGATGTTCACGCACGCGGCGAGCCGCTCCCCAAGCAGCGCGTTCGCCAGCGCCGTTGCGACGGCGCGGTCGGGTGCGTGGGTGATGACGAGGAGCGCCGCCTCGGGAGAAGGAGTCGTAATGCGTTTCGTAATGCTGGCCATTGTACTGTTGTTCCCGCTGGTGGACCTGCTCGTCACCGCAAGGTTCGCGCGCTGGACCGGCGTGCCGATGTGGATGTGGCTGACGGGCTCGGCCATTGCGGGTTTGTGGGTACTCGCTAACGAACGGGTCCAGTTCCGCGCAAGAGCGCTCGCAGCCTTCCGTGGCGATTCGCTGTTCCGGGGGCTGCTCGACAGCGGCCGGCGCGTCGTCGCCGGCATCCTGCTGATCGCCCCCGGCATCCTGAGCGACGTGCTCGCCCTGCTGCTGCTGCTGCTGCCGATCAACCAGCGCGGCGGCTTCGGCGGCCCCGAGCCGGTGGCCGCGGGTCGCGGTGGCTATCGCGGCAACCGCACGCTCGACGGCGACTATCGCCGGCTCGATTAGGGCCTGTTAGCGCTATGGACGCAAACGCGAACGAGTGGCATGGGCCGCCAATCAAGGCGGACGACGAAGCGAAGACCGGGCGTCTTCGCGAGGAGGACAACGCAGAGTGGCGGCCCCAGGGCGCTCGTTCACTCCGGGTTGCTGGCCATAGCGTTAACGAGCCCTAACCTTTCATTCTGTCGAGCAGCGTCGGCTGATCCTTACGCGCGCGGCGGTAGGCCCATAGCATCATCACGATGCCGATGACGATCATCGGCATCGACAGCCACTGGCCCATCGTCAGTCCGCCGGCGAGAAAGCCCAGGAAGTTGTCGGGCTCGCGCGCGAATTCGGCGATGAAGCGTGCGCAACCATAGCCGACGAGGAACAGTCCCGACACGGCGCCGCGCGGGCGCTTGCGCGACGAGTAGATCCACAGCACGACGAAGAGCAGCACGCCTTCGAGGCCGAACTCGTAGAGTTGCGACGGGTGCCGCGGCACGTTGTCGACCTGCGGGAACACCATGGCCCAGGGCAGGTTGCTCGGCCGGCCGACGAGTTCCCCATTGATGAAGTTGCCGAGCCTGCCGGCGGCGAGCCCGAGCGGGCAAAGCGGCGCGACGAAATCGGTGACGTCGAGCAGCGCCTTGTGCCGCCGGCGCGCGAAGAACCACAGCGCGATCAGCACGCCGAGGAAGCCGCCGTGGAAGCTCATCCCGCCGTGCCACACCTCGAAGATTTCGAGCGGATGCGCGAAGTAGTACGCCGCCTTGTAGAACAGCACGTAGCCGAGCCGGCCGCCGAGGATCACGCCGAAGACGCCGAAGAACAGCATGTCGTCGACGTCGGATGGCCGCCAGCCCGTCAGCATTTCGGCGCGCGCGCGTCTTCGCCCGAGGACGACGAAGAGGATGAAGCCCGCGAGGTACATGAGGCCGTACCAGCGGACCGCGAGCGGGCCGATGCGAAAGGCGATCGGGTCGAATTGCGGGTAGACGAGCATCGAGCCCGATATATCACACTCGGCCGGCCGGTATCATTGGCGGTTTCGCCGCGCCCCTCGCCTGGAGATACGCCGTGCCGCAGAACCGCCGCTCCCGCCTGATCACCGCGGGCATCGCCCGCTCACCCAATCGCGCGATGCTGCGTGCCGTCGGCTTCGGCGACGGCGATTTCGACAAGGCGATCGTCGGCGTCGCGAATGCGCACAGCACGATGAACCCGTGCAACGCCGGCATCCAGCCGCTCGTCGATCGCGCGATGGATGCGCTGCGCGAGGCTGGCGCAATGCCGCAGGTGTTCGGCATTCCGACGGTGACCGACGGCATCGGCATGGGCACCGAGGGAATGAAGTATTCGCTCGTGTCGCGCGAAGTGATCGCCGATGCGATCGAGACGTCGGTGAACGGCCAGATGATGGATGGGGTGCTCGTCGTCGGCGGCTGCGACAAGAACATGCCGGCGGCGGTGATGGCGATGGCGCGCATCGACGTCCCGGGCATCTTCGTCTATGCGGGCACGATCAAGCCGGGCCACTGGAAGGGCCAGACGCTGACGATTGTCTCGCCATTCGAAGCCGTCGGCTCGTACACCGCCGGCAAGCTCG
The DNA here is from genome assembly GCA_025925475.1 of Burkholderiales bacterium. GTDB lineage: Bacteria > Pseudomonadota > Gammaproteobacteria > Burkholderiales > Casimicrobiaceae > VBCG01. Next base: position 5,892 of record JAICLP010000203.1, read on the forward strand.
CGAAGGAGGACTACGACGGCATCGAGCGCAACGCGTGCCCGAGCGTTGGCGCGTGCGGCGGCATGTATACGGCGAACACGATGTCGTCTTCGTTCGAGGCGCTCGGCATGAGCCTGCTCGGCAGCTCGCAACTCGCCTCGCCCGATCCGGAGAAGGCCGATTCCTC
>JAICLP010000376.1 GCA_025925475.1 Burkholderiales bacterium
CGGCTGGAAGGCTATTGGCGCACCGATGCGCTTGAACCGGTAAGCCGACGCGACGTGAGAGCTCATGATGCATGACGCCCGCTACCCGTTGGCTTCAATGGCGCGCTATTTCCTCAGGCTCGGCACGATCGGCTTCGGCGGCCCGGTTGCTCTGGTTGGCTATATGTACCGCGATCTCGTCGAGGCTCGCCGCTGGATCGGAGAGGACGACTACAAGGAAGGGTTGACCCTCGCGCAGTTGATGCCGGGGCCGCTGGCCGCGCAACTCGCGATGTATCTCGGCTACGTGCATTACCGAATCGCCGGGGCGACGATCGTCGGTGCTGCGTTCGTGCTGCCGTCGTTTCTCATGGTCGTCGCGATCGGCTTCGCGTACCTGCGCTTCGGCGGCCTGCCGTGGATGCAGGCGCTCTTTTACGGCGTCGGCGCGGCAGTCATCGGGATCATCGCGATCAGCGCGTACAAACTGACGACGAAGAATATCGGGCGCGATCGTCTGCTCTGGTCGATATTCGCGGTGACCGCGGGATTTACCGTCTGGACGCAGTCCGAAAGCGTCTGGCTGTTTCTCGGCGGTGGCGTGCTCGTCTGGCTCGTTCGTGCGCCGCCCAGGCGCTGGCCGGGAAAGAGCGTCGCGCCCGCGCTCGCGGCCCTCGATTCGCATGGAGCGCCTACGGCCTCCATGCTGAGCAATATCGACCTGTCGCTGCTCGGCCACATCGCTGTGTTCTTTGCCAAAGCTGGCGCGTTCGTATTCGGCAGCGGTCTCGCGATCGTCCCGTTTCTGTACGCCGGTGTCGTCCACGAACACCATTGGCTCACCGAGCGGCAATTCGTCGATGCCGTCGCGGTCGCGATGCTGACGCCGGGCCCGGTCGTCATTACCGTCGGCTTCATCGGCTATTTGGTCGCCGGCTTGCCGGGCGCATGCGTGGCCTCGCTCGGCACGTTCCTGCCTTGTTATCTGTTCACGATCGTGCCGGCGCCCTATTTCAAGAAGTACGGCAAGCGGCCGGCACTCGTCGCGTTCGTCGACGGCGTGACCGCCGCGGCCATCGGCGCGATCACCGGCGCGGTCATCGTTCTTGCCGAGCGCTCGATCGTCGACGTCGTCACCGCACTGATCGCGCTTGTCACCATCGGCGTCATGTGGCGATTCAAGAAAATGCCGGAACCCCTCGTCGTCTGCGTGGCCGCCGTCATCGGTTTGCTTGCGTTTCCCGCCCTGCATGGATAGGAGCATTCCGATGATTCGCGAAATCGCGTGGCTCGTCGCCATGAGCATCGCAATGTTCGCAATTCCTCTCCGAGCTGCCGATATGCAGACGTCCTCTCCGCTCGAGCTCGTACGGACGATCCGCCTTCCCGATGTTCGCGGCCGCATCGACCACCTCGCGGTCGATGCCGAAAGCGGCCGCCTTTTCGTGGCTGCGCTTGGCAACGATAGCGTCGAAGTCGTCGACTTGCGCGAGGCGACCCGCGTCGCGCGGATCACGGGGCTGCACGAGCCCCAGGGAATCGGCTATGTGTCAGGCGCGAATCGGCTTCTCGTCGCGAATGCGGGAGGCGGCGTCGACGTGTTCGAAGCTTCGACGCTGCGGCGCATTTCGCGAATCCAGGGCTTGGACGATGCGGACAACGTTCGTCTCGACGCTGCACGAGGCAAGATCTACGTCGGCTATGGCCATGCACTGGCGGCGTTCGACGCAGCAAGCGGGAAGCTGCTGGAAAGCATTTCGCTCGCCGGACATCCGGAGTCGTTTCAGCTCGAGACGGCGGGTACACGCATTTTCGTCAACGTGCCGAGCGCAACGCAGATTGCCGTTGTCGATCGCTCGAAGAAGGCGGTGATCGGCAACTGGAGCATCGGGGAGCAACGAGCGAACTTCCCGATGGCTCTCGACGAAGCCGATCATCGGCTCTTCGTTGCGACACGCAAGCCCTCATCGCTTCTGATATTCGACACGGAAAGCGGTGTGCGGAAGTCGAATCTCCCGATCGGCGGCGATGCCGACGATCTCTTCTACGACGGGAAGCGCAAGCAGCTATACGTGATCTGCGGTGACGGCGTCGTCGATGTCATCCAGCAGAAGGACGCGGATCACTACGAGCGGACCGCAGCGGTCCGTACGGTGCGCGGCGCGCGTACCGGACTCTTCGTGCCATCGCGCGATGCGTTGTTCCTGGCGATTCCGGCGCACGTCGGGGGTTCAGCCGAAATCCGCGTTTTCACACCACGCTAATTGGAAACCCGGCTGACGCAAGCTTTTTGTTTCCTGGAGTAGGCCGTGCTGGACTCGAACCAGCGACCAACGGATTAAAAGTCCGCTGCTCTACCACCTGAGCTAACGGCCCGAACGAGACGCGGGCTGGAACGAAAATCGGTTCTGCCTTGCTTGAGCGCCCCGAATTATAGCGGCTGGCATTGCGCGCGCCGCCCGTCGCGGGCCACGAGATCGCGCAACGGCGCTTCCGTTCGTCCACCGATCGCACCCAATGGCGCAAACGCCAGATAGGCCAGCAGTGCGAGCGCGGCGAGGCCGACGGTCGCCACGGCGACCGCCACGGCGAATGCCATGTCACTGCCGAGCGTCTGGATCGCGAGCCAGACATTGCACGTGATGACCAGCATCGACGCAATGGAAGCCGCTATCGTCACGATCCGAGCATTGGCATACGCGCCCATCAGCTCCCGCGACGCCGTGAAGCGAACGAGCGGCACCAGCGCGAACGGAAGCTGCAGGCTCAGCACGACCTGCGTGCCGACGAGAAGCGATGCGGTGGC
>JAICLP010000197.1 GCA_025925475.1 Burkholderiales bacterium
AAGGATCGCGGCCTCAATCGCGCGATGGTGCAGCGAGCGAAAGCGGCCGGCGTCGACGTGATGATGCTGACGGTCGACAGCATCACCGGCGGCAACCGCGAGCGCGATCTGCGCACCGGCTTTTCGATTCCGCTTCGTCTCACGCCGCGCGGCATGTTGCAGTTCGCGCTGAAGCCCCGGTGGGGATTGAACTACGCAATGCACGAGCGTTTCTCGCTTCCGCAGCTCGAGCAACACATCGATTTGAGCGGAAGCGCCGTGTCGATCGGCCGCTACTTCACGGAGATGCTCGATCCGTCGATGAACTGGGACGATGTCGCGCACATGGTTCGCGAGTGGGACGGCCAGTTTTGCCTGAAGGGCGTGATGGCGGTCGAGGACGCCAAGCACGCGGCGGACATCGGCTGCACGGGCATCGTGCTGTCGAACCACGGCGGCCGGCAACTCGACGGATCGCGCGCGGCGTTCGACCAGCTCGCGGAAGTCGTCGATGCCGTCGGCGATCGGCTGGACGTGATGATGGACGGCGGCGTGCAGCGCGGGACGCACGTGCTGAAGGCGCTTTCGCTGGGCGCCAAAGCCGTCGGCGTCGGACGCTACTACCTGTTCCCGCTCGCTGCTGCCGGCGAGGCCGGCGTCGACCGTGCACTGGGCCTGATGAAGGCCGAGCTCGAGCGCGGGATGAAGTTGATGGGGTGCCGCTCGATGGGCGAGCTTTCGCGCGGCAATCTGCGCTTCCGGTAGCGAATCGGTTCCAACCGATTCCGCAATCGGCGCAACGCGAATCGATTACCATAGGCGTGACGCAACGCGGTGCGCCAATCGCATCGCCGTTCGTTGTCCGCCATTCGATGCTGCTCCGATTCACCCGCTCGAGCCCCCTGCCGCGAATCGCTGCCGCGGTCGTGCTCGTCGCGTTCGCACTGCTGACCTCCATCGCGGCCGGGCACCTGCATGTCGGAGCGGATCAGGATCAATACTGTTCGCTCTGCGCCGCATTCGGCGCGGGCAAGCTGAAAACGCCGTCCGCCGGCGGCGTTGCGCCTCGGCCGCTCGCCCTTTCGTATTGGCGTCTGGAATGCGACGGCGGCTCACAGCTTTCGCATTCCGCGCCCGTCGTGCTGCCACCGAGTTGCGGCCCTCCTCGCATCGCGTGACCTGGATGTTGCCGTTCGGCAACTGAAATTCGCGACGTTCCGCATCGGCCGCGGCCCGTGCATCGGTCGCCGTCGTCGTCATGCGCAAGAAGGAGCTGCAATGCACGCGTTTCATTCGCTACGGCCGCTGGCCGTGTTGCTTGGCCTCACGCTTTCCCTGGTATCGACGAGCGGAAGCGCGTCGACCTACGACGCATTGCTCGGCACGTTCGGATTGATCGAACAGGGCCGGATGATCGAAGTGCTGAGGATCGAGCGGCACGGACACGACTTGCTGCTGTATCAGAAACACGCCGGCCGGTGGCTCGCGCCGGTCGTCGTCCAGCCCGTCAGGAAGGCGCGGCTGGAGACTCTCATCAAGCAACCGATCGACGTTCCGTTCGAGGGACTCGGCGACGACAGGCTCGCCGTGTTGCGAGTGCCGAAGGGATGGCGCTTCGGCTCGTTCGAATGCGACACCGGATACTGGCTCGCCACGAGCCTCGGCCCCGCGGAGTTGCACAAGTTATGAGCGATGGCGGCCGCAACACGGTGTCGCTTCGCGTCGTCAGGCGTAACCGCGACGGTCAGGGCAATCCGTTACGCACATGCTCGCGGAATCCGGCACGCGTGGTCAGGCGTTCGTAGTACGCATCGACCGCCGGCAGCGCCGGCCGATCGATCGGTGTCGCGAACCAGCGGTGCGTCGAAACGCCGATGCCGATGTCGGCGAGCGTGAACGTTTCGCCGGCTGTGTAGGCGCCGGTCTGCGCGAGCCGCGCGTCGAGCATCGTCATGCGCCGGTTCCATTGCTCGATGCTCGCCGCAATGGCGGCCGGGTCGCCATGCGCCGCGCTCTTGCGTACGAGTCCCATGAACGCGTAGCGCCAGGCATCGTTGAGCTCGGTCGCCTGCCAGTCGATCCATTGCTCGACGATCGCGCGGGACTGGAGGTCGCCGGGCAGCAGATCGTCGCGTCCCTGCCTGGCGGCGAGATAGCGGCAGATCGCGTTCGATTCCCACAACACGAATGCACCGTCGCGAACGACGGGCACGAGACCGTTCGGATTGAGAGCAAGGAATTCCGGCGTGTTCGTCGATCGGAAGCCCGTGCCCCACGCTTCCTGCCGAAAGGGAAGCGCGAGTTCAGCGCAAAGCCATAGCACCTTGCGGACGTTGATGGACGTGGATCGGCCGAGAATTTCGAGCATCGGGTGGCTCCTGGTCAGGGGCGCGAGCCGAAGCGCGCCAGCGTTCTCGCGCGAACACGCTCGGCTTCCACTTCGCGATAGCGCGGCTGCGACGACGTCACGAGCGAGTCGATCAGCACGCGCGCCACGGCCGCGATGTCGTCCACCGCTCGGGTAAACGCCTCCGCGTTCGCTTTGGACGGGCGATTGAATCCGCTCAACTTGCGCACGAATTGCAGCGACGCATCACGAATCTCCTGCTCGGTCGCCGGCGGGTCGAAGTTGAACAACGTCCGGATGTTTCGGCACATGATCGCTCCAGGCTCGGGATGCTCGGCTTACATTACTTCACGAGCGTGACGGGGACGCTCGCCAGCAGAATGATCTGGCGCGCGATCGACCCGAGCAACTCTTCGTTGGATCCCATCCCGCGCGTGCCCATGATAATGGCGTCGCAGCCGTTGTCGGCGGCATAGCGGACGATCGTCGACGCGACGTATCCATGCTCGAGCGTGCTCGTGCAGGGAATGGCGGCTGAGTCGAGCAAAGCTCTCGCCGATTGCAATGCGCTTTCCCCGGTGACGACCTCGCGCTCGATTTCCTCCCCCGGTATGGCTTCGACCGTATCGGGAACCGCAGGCGCTTGCACGTGCAGCAGATGGATGCTCGCCGGCGCGAGCTTCTCGTATAGGCCGGCCAGGAAACGGACTGCGCGGTCGGAATTCTCGGAGCCGTCGACGGGCACGAGGATCGTACACATGGCGTTTTCCTCGAAAACGTTGCGCGCGCTACGCGGTCAGCGCGGCGCGGATTGCGGCGACCGAGCGAAGCGCGAGCGCGGCGATCGTCAGCGTCGGATTGGCCGCGCCGCCTGTTGGAAATACCGCGCTTCCCTCGATGAAGAGGTTCGGATGATCGAATGTCCGCAGGTTCGCGTCGACGACCGCGTGCTTCCCGTCGGCGCCCATCCGCGCCGTTCCCATCACGTGTCCCGCGCCCTGAAAATCCTCGTCGGTCTTGTGGCCGATCTCGGTGGCATTCAACCGTTCGAACAGTTGCGCGTGAATGCGGCGCGCCTCGGCGAGACCCTCCTTCGTGTAATCGTCGATTCGGTAAGCGATGCGCGGTCGCGGCAACCCGAGCGCGTCGCGCTCGACCGGATCCGGCGTGACGCGATTATCGGCGTCGGGCAGCTGCTCGGTCAGCGTCGCGAAGCGGATTTGCCGCGCGGTGCGGTCGTGCAGCGCTTTCTGGAGGGCCGCGCCACGCAGGCCTTTCATGGCAAGCGCGTGCGCGTCGCTTGCCGGCGCGCCGGTCGGCCAGGACCAGCCGTCGTTGCCGATCTCGATGCGAAACGCGGGGCGCATCGCACGCCAATCGCCGCCGCGCGTGTGCTCGACGCCCGAGGTCGAAAAAGGTCCGCGATACGGATAGACGGGCGATGCGTTGAGCGCCCACGACAACTGGATCGGGTGATCCATCAGGTTGCGCCCGACCTGACCGCTCGAATTGGCGACGCCGTTCGGGGCATTCGGCCCGCGCGACATCAGGAGCAGCTTGGGAATCTCGATCGCGTGCGCCGCGAGCACGTAGACCTTCGCGGTCGCGGGATGATCGCTGCCGTCGGGACGCTTGTATCGAATCGCCGCGACGTTGCCATCGCGGCCGATCTCGATGCGGTGCACGACGCACTGCGCAAGAAGGCGAGCGCCGCCCCTCATCGCGCGTGCAACGTGCACCGTCGCATCGTACTTCGCCTGGATCGGGCAGACCGGGATGCAACTGCTGTTGCCGCAACAGGGCGGCCGCTCGTCGCGCACGACCGAATTGCGCCCTTGCGGCGTCGCGCGCACGTCGAAGCCCGATCCCTCGAACGCCTTGGCAACGGTTGCATCGAGATAGCTCGGCGCGATGCCCGGCATCGGATAAGGCGAGCTTCTTGGCGATCCCAAATCGGCGCTCGAGTCGCCGGCCACGCCGATCGCGTCCTCCGCGCGGCCATACCACGGCTCGAGCGTCGAATAATCGATCGGCCAGTCGACACCGCGGCGAAAGCGCGTCGCAAGCCGGAAATCGTCGGGAACCAGGCGCAGGCACGTGCCGAGCCAATGCCACGTCGTGCCGCCGACCTGGCGCACGTACGTGCTTTTGAACTTGTCGGGACCCGACTGCACGTAATAGAAGTCGGGATCCTCCGAGCGCGGATGCGGCGCGTACGCGGTGTTCGGATACGCGCACTCGGGTACCTTGATCGCGGCATTGAAGAACTGCACGACTGCGTGCTCGCGGTCGATGCGCGGCCCCGCTTCGAGCATCAATACCTTGACACCCGTGGCGGCCAGGCGATCGGCGACGAGCGCGCCGCATATCCCGGCCCCGATGACGATGACGTCGGCGTCCATCTCAGTCGCACGTTTCCCGTCAGTTCGGCGGATCGGCCCAGTAGTTCGTCATGCCGCCGCACCGGCCCATTGGCTTCGTGAAGGACATCGCGGACCACATGGAGGCGTCGGCATAGAGAACGACCTTCGACGTCTTGCCTTGCATCACGACACCCGAATACCACGCAGCAACGAGTTGGCCGGCAATCACGTCAAGGCCCTGTGCGCGCAACGTGGCATCGAGGTCCGCGGGCGTCGTTTCGTTGACGATATGCGCGAGACGCGTCAGCGCCGCGCGCTGCACCGATGTGTCGAATGCGGCGAGCATTTTCGCCGCGTCCGCGACCGAAGGCGCCGGGTAGCCCGTGAGCGTCGCGCACGCGTCCCGAAAGCTTGCGGCCGACCGCGGGTCCGTAGCGGCCGATACGCCGCCAGTCAGCGCTGCCAGCGTTGCGCCGACGATCGACTGCAGCACACGGCGACGATCGACGTCCATTCGCCCTCCTCGTTCGTAGTCATGCACGGACCTTGCAAGAATGCCCGACTCGCACTCGCGCGTCGACTGGAACTCCGCGAGCGCTGCCTCAGCGGTTCGCGCCCACTGCAACGAGCAGCGACGCAAGCCCGGCAGCCGAAGTTGCGAAGGCAAGAAGTGCGGTCGCCGCGATCGCACGCTCCGATGGCGCAATTTGCGGCTGTACGCCGAGCAAAACCCGGCGGCGCCACGCTCCGTGAGCGACCAGCAGGGCGCAGGCCACGAGCAGCGCAATCGCGAGGGCGGTCATGCCCGCACTCTCGCTTTCCCAGCCCATGCGCAACGACAGCAAGGCGTTGGCGAACACGGCGAGCGCGGTACGCGTCCAGGCGAGGCCTGTCCGTTCCGCCTGGAGCCCCGGGTCGCGGATCATGGCGGGTGCGGCCAGAGAATCAGGATGACGATGACGGCAGAAACGACGAGCGACGCCGAAGCGAGGATGGGAACGACCATCGTGCTCGGGAGCGGCCGGCCGTGCCGCATCGCGATCTCGTTCGCCCGCCAGCGCCAATACGCCAGCAAGCTCAACAGCGCGCTCAATGCGCCGAGCGCCACGGCGAGGCCAAGCACGACGACGTGAGGCGCGAGCTTCGTCGAAAACTGGTCTAGCAATACGCCGCCCGCCAGCAGAGCGAGGCTCGTGCGGATCCAGGCGAGGAACGTCCGCTCGTTGGCAAGCGAGAAGCGGTAGTCGGGTTCGCTACCCTGCTGGCGCCAGGGAGGAGTTCTCATCCGCTGTCCGTCGAGGCTCGGTGGCGACTTGCGCGTCCACGTTGCAGCACCGCGCATACGCTGCGTGACGGCAAAGTCGGCTATCGCGCGGAAGGATGGGTCCGATGCCAGGTCTCGAGCGTAGCGCGCTCGCGCTCGGGCGAGATTCCTGCACTTTTCAGCATGCGCGCCTGCGCGTCCGACGCAGCGCCCTTGAACCATTCGAGCGCGTCGACGGCGCTGACGGCGAGCGGCCGGAACGTCAGCCCAGCCGTCACCGCGCGGCGATTATCCACGCTCATGCTGACGGAGTCGGGATCGCTGCGCGGAATCCAGGT
>JAICLP010000429.1 GCA_025925475.1 Burkholderiales bacterium
CAATCTGTGGGTTGCCGCGAACCAGGCCGACGAGATCGTCGTCGTCGATCCGACCGGCCGCGCCATCGCCAAGCTCGGCGACTTCGACGGCGTCGACCGGCAAGGCGCGCCGATCGGCCTGCTGTTCCCGGCGAGTCCGGTGCTCGTCGACGGCTTCGTCTACGTGACGAATCTGTCGCTCGACCTGCACGGCTCGTTCGGCCTGCCGCAGGCGGTCGATTCGCAGTGGGCGGCGCAGGTCACGCGGCACACGATCGCGCGCATCCCCGCGCACATACCGCCGATCAGGGGCCGCTAGTCGCGGCAATGCCCGATCGGCGCATTGCGTCGATCGGATGCTCGTCTTTCGCCTTTCATGCTCGATGAATCCCGCGCTCGCCCGCCTGCTTTCGCATCCCGCCATCTGGCGCGGCGACGATTGCGCATCCGAGCCCGCGAGCATCGGCACCGGCTTCACCGAGCTCGATGCCGCGCTGCCGGGCGGTGGATGGCCGCGCGCCGCGCTGACCGAGCTGCTGCTCGAGCGCGAAGGCATCGGCGAGTTGCGGCTCACGTTGCCTGCGCTTGCACGGTTGCAGTCCGAAGGCCGCAGCATCGTCTGGATCGCGCCGCCGCACCGGCCGTACGCGCCCGCATTGGCGGCAGCAGGACTCGATCTCGCGCGCCTGATCGTCGTGCGCGGCGCTTCCCGTTCCGACGCGCTGTGGGCCTATGAACAGGCCTTGCGCGCGCCCGAATGCGGCGCCGCGTTCGGCTGGATGCCGGCCCACGAGGAACGCGTGCTGCGCAGGCTGCAGGTGGCCGCGCGCGAAGGCCGCACGTGGGGCGTGCTGTGGCGCCGGCCCGGCGAGCGCGCCAGCGCGACGGCAGCACCGCTGCGGCTTGCGCTCATGCCACTGCAGGGACGGCTCGCGGTGCGCGTGCTGAAACGCCGGGGTGCCGAACTTGCGCGGCCGATCGTGCTCGATCTCGCGCGTGCGCCCGGTGCGCCGCTCTACCCATTGCTGGATGGACCCCACGCTTGCGGCTCACGCCGCCGCGCTGCCAGGGTCAGAGACGACTTTCCTGAACGAGTAGCGTGGATAACGACATTTCGTCAGGAAAATCGTCCGTGACCCTACTTATTCCCCAATGACGGCCGTTCGATGCGCTGGGCCTGCCTGCTGCTGCCGTCGCTGTCGCTCGACGTCTTCGCGCGCGCGACCGAAACCGATGCGCCGTTCGTCGTCGCGAGCAGCGGCCATCATCCGCGCGTTGTCGACGCGAACGAAGCGGCGCGCGCAGCCGGCATTCGCCGCGATCAGCTGATCTCCGCGGCGCTCGCGCTTGCGCCCGACATCGTCATCCGCGAGCGCGACGTTGTCGCGGAGGAAGCGGCGCTTGCCGACATCGCGACGCTGCTGCTCGCGTTCACGCCCAGCGCGAGCGTCGCTCCTCCGAACGCAGTCCTCGCCGACATCGCGGGCAGCGTGCGGCTCTTCGGTGGCCTTGCGCCGCTCGGCGATGCGCTGCTCGTGAAGGCGCGCGCACGCGGCTACGACGCAACGCTCGCGCTGGCGCCCACGCCCACCGCCGCGCTGCTGCTCGCGCGTGCCGGCTGCACGACACCCGTCTGCGATGCCGGTGCGCTGCCGGGCGCGCTCGCCCCGCTGCCGCTCGCGCTGCTCGATTTTGACGCCGACATGCTCGCGACGCTGAAGGCCGCCGGCATCACGACGTTCGGCGCCGCGCAACGTCTGCCGCGCGCGGGTCTCGCGCGGCGCTTCGATCAGCGCGTCGTCGACACGCTCGACCGCGCGCTCGGACACGCCGCCGATCCGCGCGAGCCTTACCGGCCGCCGCCGCATTTCGAGCGCAAGCTGCCGCTGCCCGCGCCCGTCGACAGCGTCGAAGCGCTGCAATTCGCCGTCCATCGCCTCGTCGACGATTTCGCCGGCTGGCTCGGTGCGCACGGCCTCGGCGCCGTGCGCATCTCGCTGTCGCTCGTGCACGAGCGCTA
>JAICLP010000347.1 GCA_025925475.1 Burkholderiales bacterium
CATGCGGGCGAAAAGCCCGGTCACCGACAGCTGATGCCGGAAGAGCAGCAGAACGACGACGAGCGCGATGATGTGCGGCAGCAGCAAGCCCGCCCACAGCTCGAGCTTGCCCTGCGCGATCATGCTCTGCACGATGTTGAGACAGTTGCTGTAGAGCATGTAGAGAAAGGCGGCCGCGACGAGGTTGAACGAGCGGCCCATGCGCGGATTGACGTACGCGAGCGGCACCGCGAGCAGCGTCAGAATTACGGCCTCGATCGGCACCGAGATGCGCCAGAAGAGCTCGGCGCGCTCGACGCGTCCGTTCGACAGCAGCAGCGCCGGCGTCGGCATTGCCTTCGACGATGTCGGCAGCGCGCGTACCTCCGACGGCTCGATGCGCCGTCCGAGCTTCTCGAACTCGACGACGCGATAGTCGGCCGTGCCCGGCGTCCCCTGGTAGCGGCGGCCGTGCTCGAGGACGATGAAGCGATCGCCGTTCGGCATGTCCTCGAGCCGCCCGCGCTGCGCGACGGTCGTCGCCTCCTGATTGTCCTCGACCGAGTGGAGGAAGACGTTTCGCACCGTGTTGTCGATCGGGTTGATGCTCTCGACGAACACGACCAGATTCGCACGCGGGAACTCGCGAAAGAGCCCTGGCGTGACGACGGAAAGGTCGTCGCGCGCCGCGAGCTGCTGCTCGAACTCGATCTTGCGCTGCTCGGCCCACGGCGAAAGGTACAGCGACAGCACGACGATCGCGACGAGGAACGGCGCCGCAAACCACAGGATTGGCTTGAGACAGGCCGTGAGCGACTGTCCCGACGTGAACCAGACAATCATCTCGCTGTCCCGATACCACCGCGAAAGCGTCAAAAGCACCGTGAGGAACAGCGCGACCGACAGCAGGATGTTCAGGTAAAAGAGCGCGTTGAACCCGAGCAGCGCCAGGATGCCGTCCGGCGCGATCGAGCCGCCCGCGGCCCGCGCCAGCAGGCGCAGCACCAGGTTCGTGAAGAGAATCGCGAGCAGGACGAGGAACAGCCCGACCGCGGTCGCCGTCAGCTCGCGGACGAGGCTACGCCGGAAAATCATGACGGCGGGAAAATTTTGACTTTTTTAGCGCGTTTTGACGATAATGGGCGAGTATTGGCCCTGATCGCACAAAAAGGCTGGAAGGACTAACCCGAGGGATCGGATGGAATTTACCATAAAAAGCGGCAGTCCCGAGAAGCAGCGCAGCGCGTGCGTCGTCGTCGGCGTCTTCGACAATCGCAAGCTTTCGCTGTCCGCCGAGCTGATCGACCGCGCCTCGAACGGCTACATCAGCGAAATCATCCGCCGCGGCGACATGGAAGGGAAGCTCGGCTCGACGCTGCTGATGCACAGCGTCCGCGGCACGCTGGCCGACCGCGTCCTGTTGATCGGCCTCGGCAAGGAGCGCGATTTCCGCGACAAGGAGTTCCGGCATGCGATCCGCAGCGCGGTCAAGCTCCTGAACGAAACCGGCTCGTATGAAGCCGTCCTGTACCTGACCGAGGAAAAGGTCAAGCGCCGCGAGGTTGCGTGGCGGGTCGAGCACGCGGTCATCGTCGCGATGGACGCCGTCTATCGCTTCGAGCAGATGAAGAGCGAGCCCACCGAGGTGCGGCGGCCGCTGCGCAAGCTGACGCTGTCGGTGCCGCAGCGCTCCGACCTCGGCGCCGGCGAGACAGCCGCCGCACGCGGCCTCGCGATCGCGCACGGCATGGATTTCACCAAGGATCTCGGCAACTTGCCGGGGAACGTCTGCACGCCGCGCTATCTCGGCGAGCGCGCGCAGGAGCTCGGCCGGGAGTTTCCCGACATCAAGGTCACCGTGATGGAGCGCCCGCAGATCGAGGAGCTCGGCATGGGATCGTTCCTGTCCGTGACCAACGGCAGCGACGAGCCGCCGCGCTTCATCGTGCTCGAGTACGAGCAGGCGCTGCGCAAGCAGAAGCCGATCGTGCTCGTCGGCAAGGGCATCACGTTCGACACCGGCGGCATTTCGATCAAGCCGGCCGCCGACATGGACCAGATGAAGTTCGACATGTGCGGCGCGGCCTCGGTATTCGGCACGTTTCGCGCGATCGCCGAGCTCAAGTCGAAGCTGAACCTGGTGGGGCTTGTCCCGACATGCGAGAACATGCCGTCGGGGCACGCTACCAAGCCCGGCGACATCGTCAAATCGATGTCGGGGCAAACGATCGAGGTGCTCAATACCGACGCCGAAGGACGTTTGATCCTCGCCGATGCGCTCACGTATGCCGAGCGCTACGAGCCGCACGCGGTCGTCGACATCGCAACGCTGACCGGTGCAATGGTGGTCGCGCTTGGCCACGTCGCGAGCGGAGTTTTCAGCAACAGCGACTCGCTCGCGCGCGCGCTTTTGTCCGCCGGCGAGGACGCGTACGATCGCGGCTGGCAGATGCCGCTGTGGGACGACTACCAGGAAGGGCTCGCGAGCAATTTCGCCGATTTCGCGAACGTCGGGAGCCGCGCGGGCGGCAGCATCACCGCGGCGTGCTTCCTGTCGCGCTTCGCGCGCAAATACGACTGGGCGCATCTCGACATCGCCGGCATCGCCTGGAAGGAAGGCAAGGAGAAGGGCGCAACCGGTCGCCCGGTGCCGATGCTCGCGACGTGGCTCTTGTCGCAGGAAACGGTGTCGTGAGCGGATTGGCTCGATTGCTGCGGGAGAAGCGCGGAACAGCCGCGAGCGCGTGACGACGATCGATTTCTTCACCAACGCCGCCGAGCCGCTCAAGCTCGCGGCGCGCATCATCGCGAAGGCGTACCGGCAGAATGGGAGCGTGCGTGTGCTGACGCCCGACGCGGCAACGACGAGCGCGCTCGATCGGCTGCTGTGGCTCGAGCCGGCGCAGGCGTTCCTGCCGCATTGCCGGATGGACAGCCCGATCGCGAACGAGACGCCGATCTGGATCGACGAGGCGCTGACGCATGCCGGGCCCGCATCGGTGCTCGTCAATCTGCATCCCGAGCCGCCGCCGTTTTTCAGCCGCTTCGAGCGCCTGGTCGAAGTCATCGGCGCCGACGATGCGCAACTCGCGGCCGGCCGCGCGCGCTACCGTTTCTATCGCGAGCGCGGCTACGAGTTGAAGCAGCACGACTGGTCGCAGCGCGACTAACTCGACGTCGATGCCGACCGCTCGCGAGCTTCTCGACCAGGCCGACGCCTTGATGCGCCGTAATCGCAAACGAGGAAAGGGCCGTCTCGGCGACGTCCCGACGCTGACCGATGCGCTCGACACCTCGGTCGCTCCGACGTTGGTACTGCCGGCCGCGGAAGGCGCGGCGGATCCGATCGTCATGGAGCCCG
>JAICLP010000236.1 GCA_025925475.1 Burkholderiales bacterium
AACAGTCACCATTTCGGCGTCGCGGCATGGCATCTCGAGCCGGTCGCCGCGGCGTGCATGGTCGGCCTCGCGTTCGGCAATTCGCCGGCCGCGATGCCGGCTGCCGGCGGCAAGCGCGCGCTCTTCGGCACCAACCCGATCGCCGCCGTGTTTCCGCGGCGCGATTCGGCCGCGTTGTCGATCGATCTTTCGTTGTCCGAAGTCGCGCGCGGCAAGGTGATGGTCGCGGCGAAGGAGGGCAAGCCGATTCCGCTGGGCTGGGCGCTCGACCGCGAAGGACGCCCGACGACCGATGCGAAGGCCGCGCTCGACGGGTCGATGCTGGCGGTCGGCGGAACGAAGGGTGCGATGCTCGCGCTGATCGTCGAGTTGCTGGTCACTGCGCTGACCGGTGCTGCGCAAGGCTTCGAAGCGAGCTCATTCTTCGTCGACGAAGGCAATCGTCCGCGGATCGGCCAGGCTTTCCTCGTCATCGATCCCGATGCGCTCGCCGGTCGCGACGTCTATCTCGAACGGCTCGAAACGCTGATCGGCGCGATGCAGCAGGACGCCGACGTCCGACTCCCCGGTGCACGGCGCGCGGCGCTCGCCGCGAAGGCGCGCGCGCACGGCATCGACATTTCGCAGGCGCTGGCCGGGCAGTTGCACGCGCTCGCACAATGACGATGAGCAAGGGACCCGCATCGTGACGCCGCTGCCGCGCTCCACGTCGTTGCTGCTCAACCTGGCGCACGCGATCGACCACATGTTCCTGCTGATCTTCGCGACGTCGGTCGCGGCGATCGCGACCGATTTCGGGTTCGCGCGCTGGGAAGACCTGATGCCGTACGGCGTCGGTGCGTTCGCGATGTACGGCATCGTGTCGCTGCCCGCGGGGCGCCTCGGCGACCTGTGGGGACGCCGGCGCATGATGCTGATCTTCTTTTTCGGCATGGGGGCGTGCGCGCTGCTCGTCGCGCTCACGCATTCGGCGTGGCAACTCGCCGCGGCGTTGACGTTGATGGGCGTGTTTTCGGCGATCTATCACCCGGTCGGCATTCCGATGCTCGTGCAGCGCTCGGCTCGGCCGGGCCTCACGATCGGGTTCAACGGCCTCGCGGGGAATCTCGGCGTCGCGTTGTCCGCGCTCGTCACTGGCGCGCTGCTCAAGTACGCGGGATGGCAGGCGGCCTTTGCCGTTCCCGCGCTCGGCGCGATCGCATGCGGCGTCCTCTTCGCCTATGTCGCGCCCGCGGAGTCGATTGCGCCCGGCCGCCGCGCGCCCACGCGCGCGATGCTCGACCGGCGCGCGCTCGCGCACATCTTCGCGGTCGTCACCGTTGCGTCGATCTCGGGCAGCCTGCTCTTCAACTTCACGACGAACGGCAACGGCGAGCTGCTGCGCGAGCGCTTCCGCGGCATCGTCGAGGATCCGGCGGCGCTCGGCATGCTGCTCGCGGCCGTGTACGTCGGCGGCGCGCTCGCGCAGGTGACCGTCGGCATGCTGCTCGACCGCGTGCCGCTGAAGACGCTCTACGCAGGCATCGTCGTCGTGCAGGCGCCGCTGTTCCTGCTCGCCGCGAATGCGACCGGCTGGTACCTCTACGCGCTGATGTTCGCGTTCATGATCGTCGTGTTCGGCGCCATACCGTTCACCGACGCGATGATCGTGCGCTATGTCGACGACCGGATGCGCTCGCGCGTGTCGGGGATGCGGCTCGCAGTCGCGTTCGGCGTGAGCTCGCTCGCGGTATGGCTGCTCGGCCCGCTCGTCAAGGCGAGCGGCTTTCGCACGCTGTTGCTGTTGATGGCCGGCATCGCGTTCGCGACGTTCTGCGTCGTGATGCTGCTGCCGCGCTCGACGATGGGCGGGCTTGGCGCCGACGACGCGCCGGCGCCGGCCGTCGACTGACCCTACCCGTCGTTACCCTTTGTGTCGCGGGGGCTGGTCACGCGCCCGCGCCGTGCTGCGCGCTCACCCTTGTCCGAACGTCACGACATCCTCGGTGCCGATGAGCACGATCGGAGCGCCGCCGTTCGAAATGCGATGCGCGTCGGCGAGTGCGTCGCGCCCTGGCTGCGACGCGGCGCACGCCATCAGCACTTCGTGCGACGGAAAGTGGATTTCCGCCATCCGATGGTAGGGAGATGGGCCGGCCGCCGCACCGGAGAATCGGGTCAGCACCACTTTCGTCGCGCCGGCCGCATCGAAGATCGGCGCGGCCATCGGCAAATGCTCGGCGCTGTACGCGCGCTCGAAGGCATCGACATCCTTGGGCATCGGGTAGATCACGATCAGCTTCGCTGCGGGCATCGTCGTTCTCCTGATTCAGTTGAGGGAGAGCGCAGCGTGTCAATGCACGGCGCGCTCGCGATTCGCGGCCTTGTCCATGCCCTTCGCGGCGTCGAGACCCTTCGCGCCGGTGAATACCGTGCCGTCGAGGTCGGCCTCGGTGAAATTCGCATCGGCGACGTCGGCGCCGCTCAGGTTCGCACCAGCGAGCTTCACGGCGAAGAAGTTCGCGGCGCGCAGGTTCGCTCCGCGCAAGTCGGCGAACGCCATCGACGAACGGCTGAGGTCGGCGCCCTCGAGGTTGGCGCCGGCGAGCTTCGCGTTCGAAAGGTCGGTCCGCATCTGGCCCATGCCCTGGTTGCGGATGTCGACGCCGAGGCGTGCACGGCTCAGGTTGGCGCCATGCAGATCGGCGTTCGGCAAGTCGGCGATCATCCGCACGCCGGACAGGTTCGCGCCCGCGAAATTCGGCCGCGCGGTGACGGCGCCGCCAAGGATCACGAGGCCCAGCATCGAGCTTCGCGACAGGTCCGCCCCCGCGAACTGCGCGCCCATCAGCCACGCGCCGTTCAGGTTCGCCCCCGAAAGGTTGGCGCGGCTGAAGTTCGACGAGACGAGCCGGCTTGCAAAGAGGTTCGCGCCTGCGAGATTCGCGCCCGTGAAATCGATGTTGCTGAGGTCGAGGTCGGAGAGATCCTTGCGCGAAAGATCCGCAGGCGCCGCGGCGTTCGCGCGTGCGACGATCGCGCGGACCTGATCGGCGGTCAGGTCGGCCGCCTGCGACGACAAAGCGAGCAACGACAACGCGAAAGTCGCAACGCACGCGATACCCGATGCGCCGCGCAATGCGAATGCACGCCAACGCGCACGCATCATGTGCTGCCGGCGTCGAGCGCGCGTGCGTGAAAGCGCAGGTGCTCGTCGATGAACGTCGCGATGAAGTAATAGCTGTGGTCGTAGCCGTCGCGCATCCGCAGGTCGAGCGCGACGCCCGCGCGTGCACAGGCGTCACGCAAAAGCCGCGGCTTGAGCTCGCGCTCGACGAACGGATCGCGCGTGCCCTGGTCGACGAGGATCGTGCGATCCGGGTAGCCGCGATCCTCGATCAGCGCGGTCGCGTCATACGCACGCCATGCATCGCGATCGTCGCCGAGGTAGCCGGCAAGCGCCTTCTCGCCCCAAGGGCAGCGCATCGGCGACACGATCGGCGCGAAGGCGGAAACCGACCGGTAACGCTCGCGATTGCGGATCGCGATCACGAGCGCGCCGTGCCCACCCATCGAGTGACCGAAGATGCCGGTCCGTTCGGGATCGACCGGGAAATGCGCCGCGACATAGGCGGGCAGCTCGTCCGTCACGTACGAGTACATTCGATAGCCGTCGCACCACGGTGCGCGCGTCGCATCGACGTAGAAGCCGGCGCCGAGGCCGAAGTCGTAGGCGTCCGCTTCGCCCTGGAATCCCAGGCCGCGGGGACTCGTGTCGGGCACGACGATCGCGAGTCCGAGCTCGGCCGCTACGCGTTGCGCACCGGCCTTCGTGATGAAATTCTCTTCGGTGCACGTGAGACCCGAAAGCCAGTAGACGACGGGAACGCGTCCGGCACTCGCGTGCGGCGGCAGGAAGAGGCCGAAACGCATGCGGCAACGGGTCTCGCGTGCCTCGTGCGCGTACACGGCCTGCACGCCGCCGAAGCAGAGGCTTTGCGAAAGCGGCGCGAGCGTTTCGGACACCGAGGTCTCCGCGGGGGGGCAAATGCGACGCGCGGGCCTCGTGGAGCGCGCGCGTCGCTGCCGTCAACGGGCGATCGCGCGAGCGCGACCGCCGATTCCGCTCAGGCGTTGAACCGAACGCCTTTCTGCTTCGCCGTGTGCGTCGCGATGAGGTCCATGATCGGCGGCGACAGGCAGTCGTACGGCTCGAGGCCGATCTCGTGCAGCCGGCTTCGCACCTCGCCCATTCGCTCGGGATTGAAGCCCGACTCGATGATCGACGAGACGAATGCCGCGAACTCGGGCGGCGACCAGCCGGATGTCGGCGACAGCTCGGTGTGAACGAAATCGAGCCCGTACAGCGGATGATTCCTGTTCTCGATGCGTCCGTACATGTGCGTGCCGCACGACTTGCACGCATAGCGCTGAATCGTCGCACTGGGGTCGACGACCGACAGCTTGTTCTCGTTGGCGCTGACGCGCAGCTTGTCGCGCGGCACGACGGCGACCTGCGAGAACACTGCGCCGGCAGGCTTCCAGCATTTGGTGCAGCCGCAGACGTGGTTGTGCGCGGTCTGGCTTGCGAGCGATACCGCCACCTTGTCGTCGGCGCAGTTGCAGTAAAGCGTGCCGCCATCGAAGTTCTGCGTCGCCGGCTTGATGCCGTTGTCGACGGCGGGATGGATTGAAAGTGCAGCCATGGCTGGTCTCCTTGGTCACTCCACTGATGACCCGTCGTCAGAAATTGACGACGGTGCGGATCGACTTGCCTTCGTGCATCAGGTCGAAGCCCTCGTTGATGCGTTCGAGCGGCAGCGTGTGCGTGATGAGGTCGTCGATGTTGATCCTGCCGTCCATGTACCAGTCGACGATCTTCGGGACGTCGGTACGTCCGCGCGCGCCGCCGAACGCGGTGCCTTTCCAGACGCGGCCGGTGACGAGCTGGAACGGTCGCGTCTTGATTTCCTGCCCGGAGCCGGCGACGCCGATGATGGTCGCCACACCCCAGCCGCGGTGGCAGCATTCGAGCGCCTGACGCATGACGTCGACGTTGCCGATGCATTCGAACGAATAGTCGGCACCGCCGCCGGTCAACTCGACGAGATGCGCGACGATGTCCTTGCCGACGTCCTTCGGGTTCACGAAGTGCGTCATGCCGAACTTCCGCGCAAGCGCCTCGCGTGCGGGGTTGACGTCCACGCCGACGATCATGTTCGCGCCGACCATCCGCGCGCCCTGCACGACGTTGAGGCCGATGCCGCCCAGGCCGAACACGACGACGTTCGCCCCGGCCTCGACCTTCGCGGTATTGATGACTGCGCCGATGCCCGTCGTCACGCCGCAGCCGATGTAGCAGACCTTCTCGAACGGCGCGTCCTCGCGGATCTTCGCGA
>JAICLP010000449.1 GCA_025925475.1 Burkholderiales bacterium
CGGTCCGTCGTGCGCCGAATAGCGCCGCATTGCTTGCGACCGCGACGACTCGCAGCTGCAAGAAATCTTTCATGCAAAACGCTGTGACCACCAGGCCGGCAGCAAGAAATCTCACAGTATCCCAAGCGTTCGCCAGATCAGGCGACTCGGCAGGTAGACTTTCAAAGCAAGGAGCGCTCAGGAATCGAAGAAGCTCGCTGGACCAGCGTCGCAATGATGATCGATGCTGGGCAACCGGCTCTGCTGGCTGCGAAGACGCAGCGAACGAAGGAACTGAGTTTGCGTGGCGTAACTTTTCGATCGCCGCCACTATTCCATCGGGCAGCGGGACCGGATACCGGAACGCTCGGTGCGGTGAGAACGACCCCAACTTCTGCTCGGCGCATTCGGAAACAACGCCTCAACCGAACGTTTGACTTATCTTTGCCGCGCGGCCGCATAGACCTGATATCACTTTTATCCAGTAACATCGCGCCGCCGCGACGACGCGCCGTAGCACGGCCAGTATCTTCTCTTCGCGAGCCTCGCTCGCGAGTGAAGTCGCTCTATCCTCTCGACCATCTCCGGAGTCAGGGGCGTGGGGGACTCGAGAGCGGCGCGACCGGTGTCCTGCACCCGGATCGATCGTGTTGCCGCTGATGGAAGACGCAATGCGCACTTGGGATTCCGCGTTCATGAATGACCTCCTGTCCTTGCCATACCGGCGCCGGCGATCTTTCGGTGAGCGCAGCCACAAAGTCGTGAAACGACCCTAAAATTTCCCTGAAATAAGTCTGGCGCGTGCCCGGTCATCGGGCGCGCCCGCTGAGCAGGATGGATGTACGCGCGGTCGAAAGGACAGTGGCAATCGGGATGCGCACGATCTACGAACTGGGGCCTTTTCGGCTGGACACCGAAGCACGGGTGCTGACTCACGACGGTGCCGCCACGGCGCTCGGGGGGCGTGGCGTGGCGGTGCTCGTCTCGCTGGTCAGTCGCGCCGGTGAATACGTCGAAAAGTCCGTCCTCATGGACGCGGTTTGGCCGGGCCTGGTGGTGGAAGAGGACAACCTGACGGTACAGGTTTCCGCCATACGCCGCGTGCTCGCACGCGTGCCGGGGGGCAAGGACTGGATCGAGACGTTGACGCGGCGCGGCTATCGCTTCGTGGGGCCCGTCATTCGACGTCCCGACGAATCGGCAGTGCCTTGGAGCGGCGCGACGTCGGGCGGCCAGCAGCGCTCGCAGCGCGCGACAGCACTGCCCGCAGCCGAAGCGCCCCCCAACAACGTACCGGCGCGCATTTCGTCATTCATCGGGCGGATCCGCGAGACCACGGAGGTCAAGCGCTTGCTGGCTTGCAATCGCCTCGTGACGCTGGTCGGCATCGGCGGCGTCGGCAAGACCCGTGTCGCGTTGCAGGTCGCCGCCGAAGTGATCGAGCGATATCCCGATGGCGTCTGGGTAGTCGAGCTTGGATCGATCTTCGACGCGGAGCTT
Organism: Burkholderiales bacterium; assembly: GCA_025925475.1. Lineage (GTDB taxonomy): Bacteria > Pseudomonadota > Gammaproteobacteria > Burkholderiales > Casimicrobiaceae > VBCG01. The sequence continues at coordinate 1,480 of JAICLP010000449.1, forward strand.
GTGCCGACCTGCGTCGCCCAAGTCCTGGGCATCCAGGAAAAGACTGGAGAGCCGCTGATCCGAACCCTTTGTCGCCATGTGAGGA
>JAICLP010000039.1 GCA_025925475.1 Burkholderiales bacterium
AGAAGAGCTGGTCCTCGCCGATGCGCGACGTCGACGCCTCGTGCTCGACCTTCGCCGTCGCGTTCTTCACCTCGATGTAGGGAAAGGTGTGCGCGCCACAGCGGTCGCCGAGCAGCAGCGAGTCGCACTGCGAATAATTGCGCGCACCGTCGGCCGACTTGAGGATCTTGACGAGGCCGCGGTACGCGTTCTGCCCGCGACCGGCCGAGATGCCCTTCGACACGATCGTGCTCTTCGTGTTGCGGCCGATGTGGATCATCTTCGTGCCGGTGTCGGCCTGCTGGTAGTTGTTCGTGAGCGCGACCGAGTAGAACTCGCCGACCGAGTTGTCGCCGCGCAGGATGCAGCTCGGGTATTTCCACGTGATCGCCGAGCCGGTCTCGACCTGGGTCCACGAAATGCGCGAATCGTTGCCGCGGCAGTCGCCACGCTTGGTGACGAAGTTGTAAATGCCGCCGCGACCGTGCCGGTCGCCGGGGTACCAGTTCTGCACCGTCGAGTATTTGATCTGCGCGCGGTCGAGCGCGACCAGCTCGACGACGGCGGCGTGCAGCTGGTTCTCGTCGCGCATCGGCGCCGTGCAGCCCTCGAGGTAACTCACGTACGCGCCTTCTTCGGCGATGATCAACGTGCGCTCGAACTGCCCGGTGTCCTTCGCATTGATGCGGAAATACGTCGACAGCTCCATCGGGCACCGCACGCCTCGCGGGATGTAGCAGAACGATCCGTCGCTGAATACAGCCGAATTGAGCGCCGCGAAGAAGTTGTCGCTGTAAGGGACGACCGAGCCCAGGTACTTCTGCACGAGTTCGGGATGCTCCTGCACGGCTTCGGAGAACGAGCAGAAAATGATGCCGAGCTCGCCGAGCTTCGCCTTGAACGTCGTGCCGACCGAAACGCTGTCGAAGACCGCATCGACGGCCACGCCGGCGAGCAATTCGCGCTCGCGCAGCGGCACGCCGAGCTTGTCGTAGACGCGCAAGAGCTCGGGGTCGACTTCGTCGAGGCTCTTCGGGCGATTCTTCTGCGACTTCGGCGCGGAGTAGTAGATGATGTCCTGATAGTCGATCGGCGGATGGTGGACGCTCGACCAGTTCGGCTCGGTCATCGTGCGCCAGTGGCGAAAGGCCGCCAGCCGCCACTCGAGCATGAACGGCGGCTCGTGCTTCTTCGCCGAAATCAGGCGGATCACGTCCTCCGAGAGCCCGCGCGGCAGCGCGTCGGCCTCGACGTCGCTCACGAATCCGTGCCGGTATTCGCGGCTGATCAGGTCGTCGAGTCGGCTTGCTGATGTGCTCATGCGTTTGTGGGTGTCGCTGCTGGGCGGCGGCCGATTGCCGCCAACGGCACCGTCTGCGGCAGCGGCTTCGCCATTTGCTCGAGCGTGACGCGCGAAAGCGTCTCGAGCACGAGGTGGTTGATCGTCAGCCAGTTCGCGCGCACGCTGCACGCGGCTTCCTGCGCGCAGAGATTCTGCGTCGTGCTGCATTCGGTCATCCCGATCGGACCGTCCATCGCGCGAATGATTTGCGCGACCGTGATTTCCGCCGGTGCGCGCGGCAGCCGGTAGCCCCCTTTCGCGCCGCGGGACGAGCTGACGAGACCGTTTCGCGCCAACGTTTTCAGGATCTTGCTCACGGTCGGCGCTGCGAGGCCAATGCGCATCGCGACCTCGGCGGCGCTGTGCAGGCGCTGCGGCTCGCGCGCCATCGACGCCATGACGACGGTCCCATAATCGGCGAGCTTGCTGACCCGAAACATACAGGACTATTTTAGTCCGAATTGCGCCACGGCGCAACCCAATCCAACCTGCCCACGTCAGTGCGCCATCAGCACGGGGATCGTCGACGTGCGCAAAACCTTGCGCGTCACGCCGCCGAGCACGAGCTCGCGCATGCGCGCGTGACCGTAGCCGCCCATCACGATGAGGTCGCTCGAAAGAGCGGCGGCGCGGTCGAGCAGACATTCGCCGACGCCGATGTTCGGCGACGAGTGCCGCTCGACGTCGATGTTCACGCCATGCCGGGCAAGCCAGGCGCGCAGCCGCGTGCCCGCGAGTCGCTCGGAAACGTCCGTCTCGCTGTCTTCGTCGATGGCGACCGCGTCGACCCGCAACGCATGCTCGAGCAGCGGCAACGCATCGCCGATGGCGCGCGCCGCCTCGCGCGAGCCGTTCCATGCAATCAATACCCGCTCCGCCACGGTGGCAGGGCCGCCGCCATGCGGCACGACGAGCGTCGGCCGGCCGGACGACAACAGCACGTTGCTGACGAGCGCGTCGCCAAAGTCGGCAGCGGATGGACGATGCTGTCCGACGACGAAGAGATCGCAGCAGCGCGCGTGTGCGACGGCCGCGTCGATCGGCGCTCCCGCAGGCGCCCGCCAGTCGGCGGTCAGACCGGCGGCCGTGGCCGCGTCGCGAAACGCGCGCTCGGCCGCGTGCTGCGCTTCGCCGAACTGAGCAAGGCGCCGCTCGACCGCTTCGGGCCGCATCATCGCCGCGGTCGACGGCGCGAGACCGGTGCCGGGAACGAGGTAGACGCCGACGAGCTCGGCATCGAAACGGCGCGCAACGGCTATCGCGTAATCGAGCCGGTGCTCGGCGGATTCGTCGTCGTCGAGGTGAACAAGGATGCTTCGGTAGGACATGGCCGAATGATACGACGCGGGCCCAATTTGCACTGACGGACAGTGTGGGATTCGGCCGACAGACGCCGATCCCGCGGATCGCGAAAATGCGGGGAAGAAGGCTCGCCGCGTCGAGCCCACGATCAACGCGTGCAAAACGAGCCCTGCGCACTTTCGTTCGGCCCCGATGAGGCAGCGCCTTTCGCGCCGCGGTCGACGCGCATGCTGGTGCCGGGACGCAATTGCTGGCGCATCGAGCAGGCCACGCGCCTCGCGTTTCTCGTCGACGGCGAGGAGTATTTCGGCGCGGTACGCAGGGCGCTGGCGCGCGCTCGGCACTCGATCCTGATCCTCGGCTGGGACATCGACAGCCGCATGCGGCTCGTGCCCGACGGCGCGAACGACGGCCTGCCGGAGCCGCTCGGCGAATTCCTGAACGCCGTCGTCGCCCGCGAGCCGCATCTTTCCGGCTACGTGCTGTCCTGGGATTTCGCGATGCTCTACGCGATGGAGCGCGAATGGCTGCCGATCTACAAGCTCGACTGGCGCACGCACCGGCGGCTGTCGTTCCGGCTCGACGACCGCCATCCGGTCGGCGCGTCGCATCACCAGAAGGTGATCGTCGTCGATGACGCGCTCGCATTTGTCAGCGGCTACGACCTGACGCGCTGCCGCTGGGATACGAGCGCACATCGCACCGCCGATCCGCGGCGGGTCGATCACCGCGGCGAGGCGTATCCGCCGTTTCACGACGTCGGCGCGATGGTCACCGGCGATTGCGCGCGAGCGCTCGGCGATCTCGCTCGTGAGCGGTGGCATCGCGCGACGGGACACCGGCCGCCGCCAACGCCGGTCGGCGACGAGGACGTCCTGTGGCCCGACGATGTCGCGCCGGTGGCCCACGACATCGACGTCGCGATCTCGCGCACCGAACCCGCGTTCGCCGGCCGCGCGGCCGTCACCGAGATACGCGCGCTGCAACTCGATGCGATTGCGCACGCGCGCGCGCACCTCTTCGCCGAGAATCAATATTTCACGTCGCGGACGATCGCCGATGCATTCGCGAAGCGCATCACGCAGGACGACGGGCCCGAAATCGCGGTCCTGTCGCCGTACATGCAGAGTGGCTGGCTCGAGATCTCGACGATGGGTGCGCTGCGCGCGCGCATCGATCACCGGTTGCGCGAAGCCGACCGCCACGGCCGCTACCGGCTCTATTGTCCGACGCTCGGGTGGCTCGATCACGGCGATGGCTGCCTCAACGTGCACAGCAAGGTGATGGTCGCCGACGACGCGCTGCTGATCATCGGCTCGGCCAACCTGTCCGAGCGCTCGCTCGGCATCGACACCGAATGCAATCTCGCGATCGAAGCGGGCGGCGATCCTCGCATTGCGGGCGTGATCGCCGGATTGCGCGATCGGCTCCTCGCCGAGCATCTCGGCACGACGCCGGAGGCGGTCGCGACAGCAATTTCTCGCGAAGGAAGCCTGCACCGCGCGATCGCCGCGCTCGCCAATGGCAACGAACGCTCGCTCGTGGTCATCGAGCCGCGCTTCGATCCGGCACTCGATGCGTTGATGCCCGATCAGCACGTATTCGATCCCGAGCAGCCGCTCGATCCGGACCTCGTGGCAGCCGACCTTGCGCCGCAGGAGGTGCGCAGCGGCACGCGCGCGCGGTTGATCGGCACCGCGGCGGGCGTGGCGGCTCTCGCGATCATGGCGGTCGCGTGGCGCTTTACGCCGCTGCACGAATGGCTTGCGCTCGATCGCCTCGTCGACATCGGCGCCGCGGTCAGCGAAGAGCCATGGGCACCGCTCGCGGTGCTGGTCGCGTACGTCGGCGCCGGCCTCGTCGCCTTTCCGCTGCTCGTGCTGATCGCCGTGACGGCGCTGGTGTTCGGGCCGTGGCTCGGGCCCGTTTACACGATCATCGGCGCGACTGCGTCCGCGGCGCTGACGTTCGGGATCGGACGCAGGCTCGGGCGCGAGACGGTGCGCAAGCTCGCCGGCAAGCGCGTCAACGACCTGTCGCGCCGGCTTGCGAAACGCGGCCTGATTGCGATCGCGTTCGTGCGCATGCTGCCGATCGCGCCGTTCTCGATCGTCAACGTCGTCGCCGGCGCTTCGCACATCCGCTGGAGCGATTTCCTGCTCGGCACCGTCATCGGTCTTTTGCCGGGCATCGTGACGATGACGTTCTTCGTCGATCGCGCGATCGCCGCGCTGCGCGACCCCGGGCCCGACACGATCGGCCTTCTTGCGCTCGCGCTGGCGCTGATCATCGCGCTTGCGTTCGTGCTGCGGCGGATGCTAAGGGGACGCGGCCGGGGCGATACGTCGGCGCCCGCTTAGGGATGCCAGCTCACGGCCATGGCGGCTGAACGCGCGGATTACATGCCGATCGGCGGTGCGACGTCGGCGACCGCGCTTCGCGTCGCGACCTGGAACATCCACGGCGCCGTCGGCACCGACGGCCGCTACGCGCCGGCGCGCATCGTCGGCGTGCTCAAGGAAATCGACGCGGACGTGGTGGCGCTGCAGGAGGTCGCGTCCGAGGAGGCGCATACGAGCTTCCTCGCCGACCTCGAGCGCGACACCGGCTATCACGTCGTCGCCGGTCTTCTGCGCCAGCGCCACGGCTCGGATTTCGGCAATGCGATACTGTCCAAGTTTCCCGTACGAAGCGTCGAGCATCTCGATCTCGCCGTCGATCATTACGAGCCGCGCGGCGCGCTCGATTGCTGCATCGATCTCGGGCTGCGGCCGCTTCTTCGCGTCGTGGCGACGCATCTGGGCCTGCGTCCCGGCGAGCGGCGCGAGCAGGTTCGCCGCATACTGGCAAAGGTCGAGTGCGACAGCCCGCGTCCGACGCTGCTCATGGGCGATTTGAACGAGTGGTACCTGTGGGGGCGCCCGTTGCGCTGGCTGCATTCGCACTTCCGTGAAATGCCGGCGGCGCCGCGCACGTTTCCCGCGCACCGGCCGGTGTTCGCGCTCGACCGGATCTGGGTGTCGCCGGCAGGGTCGCTGCGCCAGGTTGCGCGCCATGCGACGCCGCTCGCGAGAAGCGCGTCCGATCATCTGCCGGTCGTGGCCGGGATCGTTGTCTAAGTCGTCGTCCAGGCCCTGCAACCCGAGCGAGGCGTCACGCGTTTTCCCGTCGTGCTGATGCAGTTGGTCCTGGCCGCGATCGTCGGCTATGCGGCCGCGCGCTACGCCATGAACGAGGCGCCGCGAAGCGCACCGCCACCCGCGGTGGCGCCCGCCCCGGCAACGCCGGTACCGGTGCCGCCCGCTGCCTCACCCGCGGCCGTGCCGGCACCCGCGACGGCGGAGAACGCGATGGGCGCGGCGCTGAGCATCAGCTTTCGCAGTGCGGTTCAGCGCGCCGCGCCATCGGTACTGACCGTGCATTCCGCGCGATCGGTCGCGCGCGGACCGCTTGGGCTCGGCGGGCGGGCACTGTTGAGTGAAGGACTCGGCTCGGGCGTGCTGATCGACGGCGATGGCGATGTCGTCACGAACAACCACGTCGTCGAAGGTGCGAACGAGCTCGCCGTGTCGCTGCCCGATGGCTCGATCCGCGGCACGAAGCTGATCGGCGTCGATCCCGATTCGGATCTGGCATTGCTGAAGATCGACGCGACCGGACTGCATCCGATCGTAATCGGCGATCTCAGGAGCGCCGCCGTCGGCGACGTCGTGCTCGCGGTCGGCAATCCGCTCGGCGTCGGGCAGACGGTCACGCAGGGGATCATCAGCGCGCTCGGCCGCAAGGGCATCGGCATCAACCCGATCGAGAATTTCATCCAGACCGATGCGGCGATCAATCCGGGCAATTCCGGCGGGGCATTGGTGGACACATCCGGCCGGCTGATCGGCATCAACTCGGCCATCCTCTCGCGGGGCGGCGGCTCCGAAGGCATCGGCTTCGCGATTCCGATCGATCTTGCGCAGAAGGTGATCGCGAGCCTGAAGAAGAACGGGCGCGTCGCGCGCGGCTGGCTCGGCGTCTCGACGATGCAGCCGTCGCGCGGCCAGCCCGGCGCGCTCGTCGCCGCGGTGCAACCGGGAGCACCCGCGGATCACGCGGGAATCAAGGCGGGTGACGTGATCGTCGGGTTTGGCCAGCATCGGATCGAGCAGCCCGAGGACCTCGCGGGCGCAACGCTCGAGCTCGAGCCGGGAACGCACGTGACGCTCGACCTCGAGCACAGCGGCAAGCATCGCAGCGTCGACGTGACCCTCGGCACGCGGCCCGCGTTGCGCCGCGAAGTGAATCGCTGAGCTACGAAGTGCCGACGAGCTTCGTCACGAGCGCCGCGAACCGATCCATGTAGGCTTGCAGGAAGTCGCGCTTGTTGTCGTCGACGAAGTGGCCGTCGTCGTCGACGGGCGCCGGGCGAAACGAGATGTAGGCTTCGCCGCCCATCACGAGCACGCCCAGAATGCCGAGGATCTGGCGCAGGTGCTGCTGACCGACGGCGGTTCCGATCGCGCCGAACGACGTGCCGGTCATCGCCGCGATCCTGCCGCGCCAGACGTTCTGGTCGGTCGGCTTCGAGCCCCAGTCGATCGCGTTCTTGAGCACGGCGGGCAGCGAGCGGTTGTGCTCGGGCGTGACGAAAAGCAGCGCCGGATATTGCGCGACATCGGCGGTGAAGCGGCGCACCGTCTCCGGCCGGTCGGCTTCGAGATCCTGGTTGTACATCGGCAGGTCGTCGATGCGAATCCAGCCGAAGTCGAGACGTTCCGATTCGAGATTGGCGAGCGCTTTCGCGAGCTTGCGATTGATCGATTCGCGACGATTGCTGCCGACGATGATGCCCACCCTCGGTTTCGTCATGTCGTTGCCTCGCTGGCATTCAAGGGAGCGCTCGTATGATCCCCCCACGCTCGCGGCTCCGCCGCTTCGCTGCCCCCCGGGGGGTGCAATTCGCGCTTGGGGCGGCCCAGCGCGCTCATTGTTCCGTCGCGCCGAGATACGCGCGCCGCAGGTCCGGATGATCGCGCACGTCGGACGCAGCGCCTTTTGCGACGATGCGGCCTTCCTCGAGCAGATACGCGCGATCGGCGATGTCGAGCGCCATCGCCACATTCTGCTCGACCAGCAGCACGGCAGTTCCGGCAGCATGCACGTCCCTAATCGCGCCAAACATCGCGTGCACCATCAGCGGTGAAAGGCCGAGCGACGGCTCGTCGAGCAGCAGAAGCCGCGGCTTCGCCATCAGCGCACGGCCGATCGCGACCATCTGCTGCTGGCCTCCCGACAGCGAAGCGGCCGGATGGTCGAGCTTGTCGCGCACGGCCGGGAATAATGCGCAGACGCCTTCGATCGCCGCTTCGCGCTCGATGCGAGCTGCCACCCGATACGCGCCGATCTCCAGGTTCTCGCGCACGCTCATGCGCGCGAACAGTCGCCGGCCCTCGGGCACGAGCGCAATGCCACTTTCGCAGAAGCGGTGCGCCGGCAGAGCCATCAGATCGCGGCCGTCGATCGTCATTTGCCCCGATGCCGGCTTGTGCACGCCAGCGATCGCGTTGACGAGCGTCGTCTTGCCGGCACCGTTCGGGCCGACGAGCGAGACCAGTTCGCCGTCGCCGATCGTGAGCGACACGTTCCACAGTGCCGGCGCCGCGCCGTACCGAACGCAAAGCCCGCGGACCTCAAGCATGAGCGACGCCGAGATAGGCTTCAGCGACGTCGTCGCGCGCCATCACCTCGGACACGAATCCTTCTGCGAGCACGCGCCCCTGGTCGAGCACGACGACACGATCCGACAGTGCCGTCACGACGCGCATCACGTGCTCGACGAGGACGATCGTCGTGCCGCGTTCGCGAATGCGCGCGATCAACGCGACGGCATCGTCGATTTCAGCAGGGGTCAATCCCGACAGCACTTCGTCGAGCAGCAGAAGACGCGGTTTCGCGGCGAGGGCGCGCGCGAGCTCGAGGAATTTCGTTTGATGCAGGTTGAGCGCGCCGGGCAGCATCGCGGAGCGCGCCGAAAGCCCGGTGAACGCGAGCCAGCGCTGCGCTTCGGCGTTCGCCTGCACACGATCGCGTCGTGCTGCGCCGAACATCGCGGTCAGCGCGACATTGTCGCGCAGTGCGAGATGCGCGAACGGTCGTGGAACCTGGTACGTGCGCGCAATGCCGGCGCGCGCAATGCGATGCGCGGAGATGCCGGCAAGCTCCACGCCGGCGAAGCGCACGCTGCCGGCATCCGGCGCGTAATGGCCGCTGACGACATTGATCAGCGTCGACTTGCCCGATCCATTCGGACCGAGCACGCCGAGGATCTCGCCGTCGCGCACGTCGATGTCGACGCCGTCGAGCGCGTGCACCCCGCGAAACGATTTGCGCAGGCCGCGCAGGACGAGTAGCGGGGCGCCGCGGTTCGCGCGCACGGAGTGAATCGCACTGTCGGCCTCGGGCGTCGCTGCGGGTGTCGGCGTCGTGTCGCGCGTATCACGCGGCGATTTCCGCCGTATCCGTCCGAGAATCCCGTTCGGCATGAACAGCACCGCAGCGACGAGAATCACGCCGGTGATCGCCTTGCCCGCAACGGCGTGGTCCGCAGCGGTCGACGCGTAGAGCAGCACCGTGATCAGCAATGCGCCGAGCGCCGGCCCTGCGAAGTGGCGGGTGCCGCCGAGCACGCTCATCAAGACGACGGTCAGCGGCACCGTGATGTTGAACGTGCTGCCCGCCGTCACGTAGGAGACGAATAGCGCCTGAATCGCACCGGCGAGGCCGGCAAGTGCGCACGAAACGCCGAACGCGGCGAGCTTGCAGGCGTAGGTCGGCACGCCCATGACTTCGGCCGCGTCTTCGTCGTCGTGAATCGCGAACAGCGCGAGGCCGAGCCGCGACGTCGCGATCGCGCGTGCGAGCACGAGCGTGACGACGGCGAGCGCGAGCGCCATCAGGTAGAACGTGCCCGCCGCGGTCGGCGCAAGGGCGGGCACCGGGACGGCCGAGAGGTAGATGCCGGGTCCGCCGTCGATCGGCGTGTTCTGCACGATCGTCGCAAGTACGAACGTCACCGCGAGCGTCAACAGCGCGAAGAGCTCGCCGCGCACGCGACGCACGCGAAACACGACCGCACCGAGCGCGACGCCGAGAAGCGCGGCAACGAGCGCGGCAGCCGGCAGCGTCCACAGGAACGGAATGCCGAACGTTCCGGCCAGCACCGCCGCCGTGTAAACACCCGCGCCATAGAAGGCACCGTGACCGAACGAGAAATAACCCGAATAGCCCGACAGGATGTTCCACGACGTCGCGAGCACGACCCAGTGCAGCACGAGGTAGAGAAACGACGCGTAGAAGGCCGGCAGCGGCAGGAACGGAATCGCCGCGAGTGCAAAGCCGGCCGCAACGATGGCGACGGTCGGTCGGTCGAGCTTCAGGTTCGGCCCGGCCGCAGGAGCAGCAACGCGATCAGCAGCGTGAACGATACGATCGGCGCCCACGAAGGCGAGGCCACGGCCATCGTGACGGCTTCCGAAACGCCGATGGCCGCGCCGGCGAACAGCGGACCGAGCGCCGATCCCAGGCCGCCGAGCATGACGGCGGCGAAGACGACGCCGACCCACGCATAGATCGACGACGGCGTCAGCGTGAAGGAGAGGGCCAGGCACACGCCGGCGATGCCGGCGAGCGCGCCCGACACGCCGGCGATCGCCAGCGCATGCGCCTGCGCATTGATGCCGAACGCAGCGGCGATCGGCGCGTCCTCGGCGAGTGCGCGCAACGCGCGGCCGAGGCGCGTATGGCGCATCGCCGCGTAAATGCCGAACGACAGCGCGACGGCCAACGCGAGCGTGATCAGTTCCGGGATCGGCACGAACAAGCCGCCGATGCGAAGCTTCTCGCCGGCGTAGACCGATTCGAGCTTGCGGAAGTCGGCGGTCCAGTAGCCCTGGATCCCGGCCTCGACGATCGCGGTGAGGCCGAACGTCGCGAGCAGCGAATTGAGCGGCGACAGCGAAAAGCGCGCGAGCAGCCATTGCACGGCGATGCCGAGCGCTGCGAAGAGCGGCACGATCAGGACGAGGGTCAGCAGCGGATCGACTCCGCCGACGCTCGCAAGCTGATAGCAGAGATACGCGGCGAGGAACGCGAATGCGAAGTGCGCGAGGTTGATGACATGCAGCAGGCCCCACGAGAGGCTAAGACCGAGCCCCAGCAGGCCGTAGAGACTGCCGATGAAGATCCCCGACAGCGCCGATTGCGCCAGAAGTGTCGCGCTCGGGAGCGTCATTGACGCGGATCACGCAGCAGGGGACGCGTGGCGCTGGGTGGAAATGGTGCCTATTGGACGCGCAACGTTGCGCCGGGTGCCGCATACGCCTTCGGGTACACGGTCACCCAATGCCCGTCCTGCACCTGCTTCACGCGCATCAGGTCGTCGCCGTAGTTGTGCGGGCCGTCGAAGCGCAGATGTCCCTGGATCGTGTCGGCGCCGTTCTTCTTGAGATACGCGGCGATCGCCTTGTCGTCGAGGCTTCCTGCGCCTTTCACGCCCGCTTCGAGGATCTGCCATGCGCTGTACGACGCGGCAGCCTGCACTTCGACCGACGTGTCGGGAATGCCGGCCTTGGCCGCGCGTTCGTGATAGAGCTTGATGAATTCCGCCGCACCGGGCGCATTCGTGAACGGCGCGTGCTCCTCGAACATCGTCATCGACAGCGCATTGTTGGCGAGCGGCGACTTCGACATCGGCCCGGGTGCCGGATACATATAGAAATGCTCCTTCGGCGAGTAGTCGATCTTGTGCATCGCGTCGAGCAACTGATTGCCTTCGAGGCCGAGCGCGCCCACCCACAGGAAGTCGGGCTTCGCGTCCTTGATCCGCGCCGCGATCGGGCCGTAGTCGAGATTGCCGAAATCCCATTCGAGGAACAGCACTTCCTGCAAGCCGCGCTTCTTCGCGACTTCGCGCGCGCCGAGCGACATGAAGTGCACCGACGGGAACTTGCTCGTGACGATGGCGATCGTCTTCGGCGGCGCAGGCGAGGCGGCGAGCGCATCGAACACCGTATTCGGCACCGTCGTCGCCGGGTCGGGGCCGAGCGACCATGCGGGGAACTGCATGTCGTAGTTCGCCATCGACGGGATGCCGAACGTGTGGTGGACGAGCACCTTGTGGTAGCGCTGCGCGACGCCCATCGCCGAGAGAATCGCGCCGGTCGCGTACGGGCCCATCAGCAGATCCACCTTGTCGGAAGTGACGAGCTGCTCGTAGAGCGTGCGCGCGAGGTCGGGCTTCGACTGGTCGTCCTTGACGATCCATTCGACCTTGCGGCCGAGCAATCCGCCGCGCTGGTTCAATTGCTCGACGTAGATCTCGCCGACCACCTTGTGCACGAGGCTCGTCGCGGCGAGCGGGCCGGTCAGCGCGAGCGTGCTGCCGACGCGGATCGGTGCCTGCGCGTTCTGCGCGAGCGGCGCGCCGGCCATGACCGACAGCGTGCAAAGCGCGACGACCTGTCGCGCAATTCGTCCGATCCTCATGCGTCCTCCCTTGGTGTCCGTGGTAGTCGGCAACGTTCTTTTTCAGCAACGAAGGCGGGTCGTCGTCAGGCCGGCGCCTCGTGGTTGACGACGAAATCGTCGGGCACCGCAGGTCCCCAGACGTAGAACGAGTCCTCGGGCGGATGATCGCCGGGCGCCCAGTCGATATCCGCGGGGACGAAATCGATGTCGAACGAATACTCGGCAAAGCTTCCCCACGGATCTTGTACATAGTAGAAATAGTTCGAGCCGAGCACGTGACGGCCGACGCCCCAGCCCTTTGCGTACCCGTCGTTGCGCATCATCTCGGCACCGAGGCCCACGTCGTCGAAGCTGTCGACATCCCAGCTCGAATGGTGCAGTCCCGGCGCGTGCGACTTCGCGAACGCGAGCACGTGATGATCGCTCGCGTGCGGCGCATGCATGAATGCGATGATGTCGCCCGAGCGATCCGACAGCCGCAGCCCGAGCGTCTGGGTGTAGAACGCGAGCTGCCGCGGCACGTCCGGCGTGAAGAGCAGCACGTGCGAAAGACGCCGCGGCCGCACGCGTGCGGCCGTCTTGCGGCTCGGTGCAGCGCCCTTGCCAGGCGCCACGGACGGCCGTGGCTCGGCGGTGCGTTTAGCCGCCGCCGACACCTTCGGGCCGGCGACGAGTTGCACCGGTGTACCGTCGGGGTCGCGGGTCCAGGCACCCGCGCCGTCGGAAAGGGGATGCGGATCGCAGGTCCCCGCGCTGCGAAAGCGTGCGGCGAGCGCGTCGAAGTCATCGTCATAGGTGCTGAACCGCAGGTACTGAAGCTTCTTCGGGCGGCCATTCGCGAACACGCTGCCCCAGCAATGGGTGCTGTCGCGCGTGCAGAGATCGAGGCGGTTTGCGTCGCCTTGCGCGTCGAGGCCGAAGCTGCGGTAGAAGCGCTCGGCGATATCGAGGTCGGGGACGCTGAAGACGAACCGATCGAGCGAATGCACGCCCAACGTATTGGGACGCCGATGCGCGGGTGGCAAGTTCATGGTCGAGGCCTGGTAACGGCGCGCGGCGCGCGGTAACGGACGATAGCAAAATTGGCGGCGCGGGAGGAAGTCCCGTCTGCCGCCAGGACCTGTGCGGCTGGAGGCCCTGCCGCTGCGAAAGGAGCGTCGTGAAAGCCGACATCGAGACCGTCATCATCACCGGCGCGACGGGCAACCTCGGCCGCGCCGTCGCCGATGCATTCGACGCACGCGGCGCCAATCTCGTGCTCGTCGGTCGGTCGCGCGACGGCCTTGCCAGGCATTTCGGAGACGAAGGTGCGCGACGGCTGTTCGTTGCCGCCGATCTGGTCGCGCAGCAGCACGCAAACGCCGTCGCCGACGCGGCCATCGCCCGCTTCGGACGGATCGACGTGCTGTGCAACATTGCCGGCGGTTTCCGCATGGGCGAGCCCGTTCACGAGACGTCGGACGAAACCTGGCAGTTCCTGTTCGACCTGAACGCGAAAAGCGTGCTCGACATGGCACGCGCGGTCGTGCCGAAAATGCTCGAGTCGAGCCGCGGCTGCATCGTCAATGTCGCCGCGTACGCCGCATTGAAGGCAGCGGCGAACATGGGCGCCTACGCGGCGTCGAAATCAGTGGTGATCCGTCTCACCGAGGCGATGTCGGCCGAGTTGCGCGCGCATGGCATCAACGTCAACTGTGTGCTGCCAACGACGCTCGACACGCCGCAGAACCGGCAGGCGATGCCGAACGTCGATCCTGCGCGCTGGGTGGCTCCCGCGGACCTTGCGGGCATAATCGCCTTTCTCGCCTCGCCCGCGGCCCGCGCGATTCATGGCGCGGCGATTCCGGTGAGCGGGACTGGTTGAGCAAAGGAGGTAGATGGAATGTCACGCAAGTACAACATCTTGATCCTCGGTGCATCGTACGGCTCGCTGCTCGGTGCGAAGCTTCTTCTGGCCGGCCACGACGTCCGGCTCGTCTGCCTGCCCGCCGAAGCGGACCTGATCAACAGCGAAGGCTTTCGCGTTCGCGTGCCGGTCAGGGGCTCGGGCGAGCAGGTCGAGATCGACACGAGGGCGTTGCCCGGGCGCGTATCGGCGAGCGGCGCGAACGGGGTCGATCCGGCCGGCTACGATCTCGTTGGCCTTGCGATGCAGGAGCCGCACTACGCGTCGCCCGGTGTGCGCGAGTTGCTGCAGAAGGTCGCGCTGGCGAAGGTGCCATGCATGTCGATCATGAACATGCCGCCGCTGCCGTACCTCGCGCGCATTCCGGATCTCGAGATCGCACCGCTTCGCGGCTGCTACACCGATCCCTCGGTCTGGCAGGCGTTCGACCCGGCGCTGATGACGCTGTGCAGTCCCGACCCGCAGGCGTTCCGGCCGCCCGACGCGAAGGTCAACGTGCTGCAGGTCAGCCTGCCGACCAATTTCAAGGCCGCGCGCTTCACGTCCGATGCACACACGGCGATGCTGCGCGAGCTCGCGGCGGGCATCGATGCGAGCCGGTTCCAGACGGACCACGGTCCGGTCGAGTTGCCGGTCAAGCTCAGGGTGCACGATTCGATCTTCGTGCCGCTCGCGAAGTGGAGCATGCTGCTCACCGGCAATTACCGCTGCGTCGAGCGCGACGGCCTGCGCTCGATTCGCGATGCCGTGCATTCGGATCCCGCTGCGTCGCGCGAGGTCTACGAATGGGTCGCGAGCGTGTGCAAGGCGATCGGTGCAAGCGACGACGATCTCGTCCCGTTCGCCAAATACGCGCAGGCGGCGCAAGGACTGACGAAGCCGTCGTCGGCAGCGCGGGCGCTCGCTGGCGGCGCACGCAACATCGAGCGCGTCGATCGCCTGGTGCAGATGATCGGCGAGCAGAAGAGCCTTCGGCTTGCCGCGGTCGATCGCGTCGTCGCGCTCGTCGACGACTGGCTCGCTCGCAATCGCAATGCCGATCGCGCGCCGCGCACTGCCGTCACGACGCCGTAGCGCGACCTCATCGTTCCTGTCCAAAACCCAAGCTGGAGTCGAACGTGCCCGGACTGCTTCCCGACGTCGATCCCGACGGCCTGCTCGAATACTCGGTCGTCTATACCGATCGCGCGCTGAACCACATGTCGCGCGCGTTTCAGCGCGTGATGAACGACGTCGCACAAACGCTCGAAGCGGTGTACCGCGCGAAGGCAGCCGTGATCGTGCCCGGCAGTGGCACGTTCGGCATGGAAGCGGTCGCGCGCCAGTTCGCGACGCGCAAGCGCTGCCTCGTCGTGCGCAACGGCTGGTTCAGCTATCGCTGGTCGCAGATCTTCGAGATGGGCGATATTCCGGCCTCGACGACGGTGCTGAAGGCGCGGCGCATCGGCGCGGGACCGCAGGCGCCCTTTGCGCCGGCGCCGATCGACGAGATCGTCGGCGCGATCAGGAACGAGCGGCCCGATCTCGTGTTCGCGCCGCACGTCGAGACCGCGTCGGGCATTCTGCTGCCCGACACGTACCTGGCTGCGATCGGCGAGGCGGCGCATTCGGTCGGCGCGATGTTCGTGCTCGATTGCATTGCCTCGGGCACGCTGTGGGTCGACATGCAGGCGCTCGGCGTCGACATCCTGATCAGCGCGCCGCAAAAGGGCTGGAGCAGTGCGGCGGGCTATGCGCTGGTAATGCTCGGTGAACGTGCGCGCACCGTGATCGACGGCACGACGAGCACGAGCTTCGCATGCGATTTGAAGAAGTGGCTGTCGATCATGGACGCGTACAAGCGCGGCGGTCACGCGTATCACGCGACGCTGCCGACCGATTCGCTCGCGCGGCTTCGCGATGCGATGCAGGAGCTCGATCGCTTCGGCTTCGAGCGCGCGAAGGCCGCGCAGGTCGACCTCGGCGAAAAGGTGCGGAAGCTCCTCGCTGGCCGGGGAATGCCGGGCGTCGCGGCGAAAGGCTTCGAGGCGCCGACCGTCGTCGTCAGCTACACCGACGATCCGGGGATCCAGTCGGGCAGCCGCTTCATCGGCGTCGGGCTGCAGACGGCAGCGGGGGTGCCGCTGCAGTGCGACGAGCCGGCCGATTTCCGCACGTTCCGAATCGGCCTGTTCGGACTCGACAAGCTGCGCAACGTGGATCGTACGGTCGCGAGCCTCGATACGGCCTTCAGCCACCTGACCGCAGAAGTCTGAACGTCCACCCGGCCGCGGCCCGTGAGCGCTCCCCCAAGCGCGATCGAGGATCGGGCGTTCTGGCTGCTGGTTCTCGCCGCCTCGGCCGCGTTCGCATGGATCCTGTGGCCGTTCTTCGGCGCCGTGTTGTGGGG
>JAICLP010000205.1 GCA_025925475.1 Burkholderiales bacterium
ACGAGCAGAATCAAAAGACCGAGGATGATCAGGAAACGTTGCATGTCGCCGTCGAAACGGGCGCGCAATCGGGCAGCGTCTGACTGACTAACACTAACGCCGCTTGCTCTTCCGGGCGCTCGCGGCTGGGCCCTTGCGCGCCACCGGCGGCTTCGCGCGCGTCGTGCCCGACGGCGCACGTTTGCGCTTGCCCGCGTGGCCGTTGCCGCTCTTCGCCTCGGCGCCCGAACGTTTCGTCGCGCGCTTCTTGACGACGCTCGTTCGCGTTGCCGTCGGTGCAGCCGTCGCCGCCGAGGCGGCCGTCGCGCGAGCCCCCGCCTTTGCGGCTGGCGGGCGCTTGGTTGCGCGCACCGTACGCGTCGGCACGCGCGATGCGGCGGGCGCCACGTCGCCTGCTCGCGCTCCGCGAGTGCCGACGACACGCCGCGGCGTGGACGCCGGCCGTGTCGGCTCGGCTGCTTGCGTCGTCTTGCGTGGCGCGCGGCTCTTCACGCCGCTTCGCGCGACCTTCGCCGGTGCGCGTCCCGCCTTTTCGTCGACGAGCGCGACGGCCTGCTCGAGCGACAGAGAATCGACGGCATCGCGGTCGGGCAGCGTCGCATTCGTCGCGCCGTGCTTCACATACGGGCCGTATCGTCCGGCGAAAAGCTCGATCGGCTGGCGATCGCGTGGGTGATTGCCGAGCACGCGCAGCGGGGCGCCACGCACGGGCCGCGCACCCCGGCGCCCGGGCTCCTTCGCTTCGAATTCGAAGCCGACCTTGCCGTCCGACTGCTTGACGAGATAAGCGGAGAACGGACGGCGCGTGCGCGCGGAGACGAACTGCAGCAGGTCGGTCTTCCCCGTGTCCAGCAATTTCGTCATCTGCGCCGGCTCGATCGTTCGCGTGAGGATCGTGCGACCCGAGCGGAAATCGCAGGTTCGCCCCTCGCCGACTGCGCGCTCGCAGACGTAAGCGTTCGGCGTCTCGAACACGCGGCCGCCGCACTTGGGGCACGAACCGAGCGGCGTCAGTTGCGAAAAGTCGTAGCTCGCGCCGTCGTCGTCGCCCGGCCTCGGGCCGAAGTCGAACGCGACCTCGTTGTCGTCGTTGAGTTCGAGCTTCGCGGAAAACGGACGGCCGATGCGACTGCGAAAGCCGTCGAGCGGTCCGACGCTGCGCTCGGTGATCAGCGTCTCGGCTTCCGACGGCTCGATCTGGCGCCCGCCCATGATCTTCCAGAAGCCGAAGTCGCAATCGGCGCACGCGAACTTCTTGTACTGCTCGTGGACTTCGCCGCCGCATTTCGGGCAGCGCGCGGTCAGCGTCGCGAAGTCGCCGGGAACCGTGTCGCTTTCGTAGTTCTTCGCCTGCGCGACGATGTGCCTGGTCATGCCGACGATCTCGCGCATGAACTCGGTGCGCGGAAGCGCGCCATGCTCCATCTGCGCGAGCTTGAATTCCCATTCGGCGGTGAGCTCCGGCGAGAAAAGCTCGGGCACGCCGAGGCCGTGCAACAGCGTCAGAAGCGAGAACGCTTTTGCCGTCGGCATCAGCTCCCTGCCTTCGCGCAGGATGTACCTCTCGGTGATCAGGCCCTCGATGATCTGCGCTCGGGTCGCCGGCGTGCCGAGGCCCTTTTCGCGCATCGCTTCGCGCAGGTCGTCGTCCTCGATCAGTTTGCCTGCGCCTTCCATCGCGGAGAGCAGCGTCGCTTCGTTGAAGCGCGGCGCGGGACGCGTGGTCTGGGCAACGACGTCGACGTTCGTCGTGGCGACCTCCTCGATGCCTTCGTAGCGACGTGCAGCGCTCGCCCGGTCGCTCGCCGTCACCTTCGGTTCGACGACTTCGCGCACCTTCACGGGCGTCAGCGTCGGCTCGTCGCCTTGCGCATCCTTGCCGTACACGGCGAGCCAGCCCGGTTGCACCAGCACCTTGCCTTCCGACTTGAACGGATGCTCGCCGACGCGCGTGATGCGCGTGGTGACGAGATGTTCGGCCGCCGGATGGAAAACGGCGAGAAAGCGCTTGACGACGAGATCGTAGAGCTTCGACTCGACCTCGTTCAGGTGCCGCGGCCGCACGAGCGTCGGAATGATCGCGAAGTGATCGGAAATCTTCGTGTTGTCGAAGATCCGCTTGTTCGGCCGCACCCAGCCCTTCGCGAGGATCGTCTTGGCGAACTTGCCGTACGCGGTCGTCTCGGCAAGCTCGGCGAGCGTCGCATTCACCGTGCCGAGATAATCCTCGGGCAGCGCGCGCGAATCGGTGCGCGGGTACGTGAGCGCCTTGTGCTTCTCGTAGAGCGCCTGCGCGATCGAAAGCGTCGTGCGCGCGGAAAAGCCGAAGCGGCCGTTCGCTTCGCGCTGCAGGCTCGTCAGGTCGTAGAGCAACGGCGAAAGCTGCGTCGTCGGCTTCGCCTCCTCGGAAACCACGCCGGGCTTGCCAATGCACGCATCGGCAATCGTTTGCGCGGACGCCTCGTCCCAAAGCCGCTCGGCGCGCAGATCCGGATCGTCGGCCGCACCATCGCGCTTCCTGAAGCGCTCGTCGAACCAGCGCCCCGTGTATTCGCCCGCTTCGGCGCGAAACGTCGCCTGGAGCTCCCAATAATCGCGCGGCACGAACGCACGGATCTTCTCTTCGCGCTCGACGAGAATCGCGAGCGTCGGCGTTTGCACGCGACCGACGGTCGTGAGCTGGAAGCCGCCCGACTTCGAATTGAAGGCCGTCATCGCGCGCGTGCCGTTGATGCCGACGAGCCAGTCGGCCTCGGAACGGCAGACGGCGGCGTCCGCAAGCGGACGCATCGCCTGGTCGCTGCGCAATCGCGCGAAGCCGTCGCGGATCGACGCGGGCGTCATCGACTGCAGCCAGAGCCGCTCGATCGGCTTCGGCGTCTTCGCATATTGAACGATGTAGCGAAAGATCAGCTCGCCTTCACGACCGGCGTCGCACGCGTTGACGAGGCGAACGACGTCCTTGCGCCGGATCAGCTTCAGCAGTGTGCGCAGCCGCGACTCGTTCTTCTCGATCGGCTTCAAATCGAAGTGCGTGGGAATCGCGGGCAAATGGGCGAACGTCCACTTGCCGCGCTTCACTTCCTCGTCTTCGGGCATGCCGATTTCGAGCAGATGGCCCACGGCCGACGACAGCACGTACCGATCGCTCTCGAAGTAATCGGCGTGCTTCGTGAAGCCGCCGAGCGCGCGCGCGATGTCGGCGGCGACGGACGGCTTTTCGGCAATGATCAGTTGTTTCGCCAAGGTGATACGAATCCGGGAGTGGCCGGCATGGGCCGGAATGGCCGCGCCGCGATGATTGACGCAACATAGGGCTCGCACATCGGAATGCCAAGATGCGCGCCGACGACCGAGTAGGTCGTTGGGGGGCCGATACTACAGAAGGTTCGCTCGGCCTCGCAACCATCCGCCTGGCCGAATGCCGCAAATTGCAATGGCGCCGTGCGCTCAGCGCGGCGGTCTGTTGCGGACGACGCGCTGCCAGCAACCGCCGGGCAGCGCTGCGATCTTCCCTTCGAGCTCGAGCGTCACGAGGCCCGCGACGATCGTTTCGGGCGGAGCGTTCGTGCGCGCGACGAGCGTATCGACGTTCACCGGATCATAGCCCATCGCGGCAAGCAGCGGATTCGCATCGCCATCCGTGTGCGCATTCACCATGCCAGTGGCGTCGACCGGTTGTTGCCGCCGCTCGGGATCGAGCTCGTCGAGAATGTCGCTCGCAGTTTCGACGAGCTTGGCGCCCTCACGGATCAGCTTGTGGCAGCCTTTCGCGAACGGCGAATGAATCGATCCGGGAATCGCGAACACGTCGCGCCCCTGGTCGCCTGCGAGCCGGGCCGTGATGAGCGAGCCGGACGATAGCGTCGCTTCGACGACGAGAACGCCGCGTGCGAGACCGCTGATCAGGCGGTTGCGTTGCGGGAAGTGCTCCCTGCGCGGCGGCGTGCCCGGCACGTATTCGGACAGTAACGCGCCGTGTTGCGCGATCCGCGCCGCGAGGTCGCGGTTTCGCGCCGGATAGACGCGATCGAGACCGGTGGCGACCACGGCGATCGTCGATGCATCGGTATCGAGCGCACCCTCGTGCGCCGCGGCGTCGATGCCGACCGCCAGTCCCGACACGATCGTGAGTCCCGCACGGCCAAGTGCCTGCCCGAAGTCGCGGGCAGTCTCCCGGCCCTGCGCCGTCGCATGCCGGCTGCCGACGATTGCGAACGCCGATCGTGCGAGCAGGTCGCGGCGTCCGAGATGGAACAGCGCCGGCGGCGCGTGACCAAGTTCGAGCAATGCGCGCGGATAATCGGCGTCGTCCCACGCGATCAGGTGATGGCCGGCTTGGTCGAGCCAGCGCGACGTGTGCTCGAAGACGTCGGTTGCAACGGGCGTATGTACCCGTTCGACGACCGCCGCGGGAACGACTGCGCCAAGTTGCTTGGGCGATGCGCGCAGCAGCGCCTCGGGTTCGCCGAATTCGCGCAACAGCGCAACGAGCGCGCGTTGCGGCAGCGCCTTGTGCGCAAGCGTCGCCCAGGCGAGCGTGCGCGGATCGAGCGTCACCGCTCAGCCTCGGAATGCGCGCGAGTGTGCGCTTACCTAAGCTTGCGCGCGGATCGGTCGCTGCCGGCGCTCATTCGACTGCCCTCCACGCTCTGGCGCTTCGGGACCGATTCGCGCTCGGGACGGCCCTGCGCGCTCATGGCGTGCGCACGAAATCGCCGGTGCGTATCGCCTGGCTCGAGTTCAGCACGATCGCGTACGAGACGCGATCGAACACGCGGAACACCATCAGGATGCCGGTGCGCTCGTCGGGCACGTGCAGGTACGAGGGCGGCGTGTAGACCGTCGTCTGATCGAAGTTCGGGAACTGGATCTGCGCCATGTTCTTCTCGGGGCGCGGATCGCGGATCGGTTCGACGACGCGGTAGATCGCGAGCACGTTGCCGACCTCGAGACCATCGCGCGCACCCTTGTCGAGCGTGACGACGTAGGTGCGGCCGGTTTCCTGCGTGTCGCGCGCGAGCTTCAGGATGCGGCCGGCAATCTCATGATCGGGCGCGTGCGGCACGTAGTTCTGCACGACCTCGCGCGTCGCCGGCATGAGGCGATCGCCGATCACGATTTCCTCTTTCGCCGATTCGATGCGCACGGTCGATACCTCGGCGAAGCGCTCGACGCGCACGGTGCCGAGGAACCGGTTCTCGTAACCGAGCGTTTCGCCGCTAGCGCTGACGAGCCGCTCGTCGGGGCGGTAGACGAACCAGAGGTCGCCGCCCTTCGGGTCGAGCCCCACCGCATAGACGACATCCTGCTGGCCCCGGATCACGCGCTCGTCGCGCCCGGCGACGATTTCTCCCGCGCCGGCGAGGCCGTCGGGGCCGGTGACGAGTGGCCGCGTCAGGAACGGCTCGATATCGGCGGGCGGAATCGGTGGGATCGCTTCCTCGGCGAGCGGCGAAACCCGGATTTCGGGCGACAATCTAACCGTGTTGCGGGAAAGATCGAGCCGCGGCTGGCCATTGACGACGCTGAGACGAATGACGTCGCCAGGATAGATCCGATGTGGATTCTTGATCTCGTCGCGATTCATGCGCCACACTTCGGGCCAGCGCCACGGCTCCTTGAGGAAGCGCCCGGCGATGCTCCACAGCGTGTCGCCCTTTTGCACCGTGTACGACTGCGGGGCGTTGTCGGCAATGCCGATCGTCTGGGCCGCGAGCGGCGTCGACACAGCGAGAATAGAGAGGACGCCGCAGAAGGCGGCGATGCGCGTTGCCATGGTAAACTGTTGACGCATAGGGCCTCTTTCCGGTCGGCTGGACTTGCTAACGTCCTAAACCGCCACAAAATAGGGACTTGGAGTCGATTCTTATCTATGAGCTTGCATTTTGCAAGCCGATAACGCGATGGCCCTGCTTCCGATCATCGAATACCCCGATCCGCGTCTCAAAAAGGTTGC
>JAICLP010000091.1 GCA_025925475.1 Burkholderiales bacterium
ATGCAGAACGCCGAACAGCGGAATCGACGCGAGCAGCACGGTCTGCGTCGCGAGCATCCAGCCGCGACGCCGTCCAAAGGCGGGCAGCGCGTAGCGATCGAGCAGCGGCGACCACAGGAACTTCCACGTATACGGCAGCTGGATCAGCGCAAAGAAGCCGATCGTCTTCAGGTCGACGCCTTCGCTGCGAAGCCACGCGGGCAGCAGGTTGATCAGCAAATACAGCGGCAGGCCCGACGAGAAACCGGTGAAGACGCAGATCAGCATCCGCCGGTTGAAAAGCGCCTCGCGCCAGGTTTCCCTGATCATTTGCGAAAGCGGTAGATGGCGAGCTCGCCGGCGAGGTTCGGCGCGAACGTCACCGGACGTCCCTTCGCGAGGATCACGCGGTCGAGCACGCGCAGGCTCCGCGCGGCGAGGAACGCGTCGAAATCGGCGACCGTGCAGAGGTGGATGTTCGGCGTGTCGTACCACTGATACGGCAGCGACGACGACACCGGCATGCGGCCGCGCAGGATCTGCAGCCGGTGCGACCAGTGGCCGAAGTTCGGGAACGTGACGATCGCCTCGCGGCCGACTCGCAGCATCTCGCCGACGATGGCCTCGATGCGGCGCATCGCCTGGAGCGTCTGCGACAGGATCACGACGTCGAACGCCGCATCGTCGAAGCCGGCAAGGCCGCGCTCGAGGTCGCTTTGAATGACGTTGATGCCGTTGCGCACGCACGCGAGCACGCCCGCGTCGTCGATCTCGATGCCGTAGCCGCTCGCACGCCTTTGCGCGGCGAGGAATCCGAGCAGCGCGCCGTCGCCGCAACCCAGGTCGAGCACGTGGGCGCCATCGCCGACCCAGTTGCCGATCGTCGCGTAATCGGCACGGGCAACCGAAAATGGCGTCAGAGAAGACTTTTCGCGCGATGCGTCCATCATTGCCGCGATGGCCGAGGAAAGTCGTCTCCGACCCCACTTTCCGCGGCCATCCGCTGGAACCACGCGCGAACGACCGCGTGATACTGCGGGTTGTCGAGCAGGAACGCATCGTGGCCGTGCGGTGCGGCGATTTCCGCGTACGTGACGTCGCGTCGCTCGCGCACGAGCGCCTTCACGATCTCGCGCGAGCGCGACGCCGGAAAGCGCCAGTCGGTCGTGAACGACACGACGAGCAGGCGACAGGTGGCGGGCGCGAGCGCACGTGCGAGATCGCCGCCTTCGCGCGTCGCCGGATCGAAGTAGTCGAGCGCCTTCGTGACGCGCAGGTACGTATTCGCATCGTAGTACTCGGCGAACTTCTCGCCCTGGTAGCGCAGGTACGACTCGATCTGGAATTCCGGTGCGAACGAGAACTTGAGCCCCTCGCGCAACTGCCTGCCGAACTTCGCCTCCATCTGCTCGTCGGACAGGTACGTGATGTGTCCGATCATGCGCGCCACACGCAAACCCCCGCGCGGCTTGACGCCGTACGCACCGAAGTTGCCGTCGTGATAGTCCGGATCGGACATGATCGATTGCCGCGCGATCTCGTTGAACGCGATGTTCTCGGCCGAAAGATTCGGGGCCGCGGCGATCACGAGCGCGTTGCGAATCCGCGACGGATAGCGAATCGCCCAGTCTAGCGACTGCATGCCGCCGAGGCTCCCGCCCATCACCGCCGCCCATTGCGCGATGCCGAGTCGGTCGGCAAGTTGCGCCTGCGCGTCGACCCAGTCCTCGACAGTGACGATCGGAAAGTCGCTGCCCCACGGCTTGCCGGTCGCCGGATTCGTCGATATCGGGCCGGTGCTGCCGAAGCAGCTGCCGAGGTTGTTCACGCCGACGACGAGGAAGCGATTCGTGTCGAGCGGCTTGCCGGGTCCGACCATGTTGTCCCACCAGCCGATGTTGTCGGGATCATCGGCGTAGAAACCCGCGACATGATGCGACGCATTCAGCGCATGGCAGATCAAGACGGCGTTCGAGCGCTCGGCATCGAGGATGCCGTACGTCTCGTACGCGAGGTCGTATTGCGGAAGCGTACGGCCGCAGGCGAGCGGAAGCGGCGTATCGAAGTGCGCGGTCTGCGAGAGGACGGGACCGACCGAGCGGTCGTTGGGGGCGGGCGTCTCGGTGCTCGCGGTGGTGGCTGAGAACGATGGCATGGAGGCGCATCGTAACGCAACGCGCATCGAGCGCCTGCTTCAGTGGCTCGCGATCTGCGCCCCCTCCTTGTCGACGAGCAGAAAGCGCACGCGCTGCGCGCGCAGAAACGCCGGTGCGCGATCGCACGCGAGCATCGCGATGGTTGCGTAACTGCCGGCGAGGATCGCAAGCGGTGCGACGACGCTGGCCGACTGCCAATGATCGGCGGGCATGCCGGTTCGCGGGTCGAGCAGATGGCAGTAGCGGCAGCCATCCAGCTCGAAGTAGCGCTCGTAGTCACCGCTCGTCGCCACCGCTTCGTCGTCGAGCGTGATCGTGGCGATCGTTGCGTCAGCGTTACGCGGATGGCGGATGCCGATGCGCCAGGGTGAGCCGTCCGCTCGCGATCCGATCGCGCGCACGTCGCCGCCGAGGTTCACGAGCGCATGTGCGATACCGCGCTCGCGGCAGATCGTCGCCGCGCGATCGGCCGCGTATTCCTTGCCGATGCCGCCGAAGTCGAGCTCCATGCCGCGCTCCGGCAGACGCACGTGATCATCGCTCCATTCGACATGCTGCCAGCCGATCAACGGGCGCAGCGCATCGATCTCGTCCTGCGAAGGCACGCGCGGCGGCTGGCGCTTGAAATCCCAGACGCGACGCAGAACCCCTGACGTGATGTCGAAGCTGCCGTTCGACAACGCATGGCAGCGATCGGCATAGCGCAGAAGCGATGCGGTTTCGTCATCGATCGCGACGGCCTCGTATCCGGCCGCGCGATTGATCGCCGATGTGATGCTGTCGTCGCGATAACGCGAGTACTTCGCCTCGATCCGCTTCACGTCGGCGATCGCGTCGTGCGCCGCGCGCTCGGCGTGGGCGCGGTCGGTTCCGCAAAGATGGATCTCGTGCACCGACGCCATCGCCGCGAAACGGAAGCGAAACGACGCTGCGCCGGGTTCGTGGTCCGTCAGAAGCGCTTCGCGAGGCCGAACTCGATCCATCGTGCGGAAAGCTTGGCGAGGCCGGGACTGCCGTCACCGCCCAGGCGCCAATCGCCGCGTTGCCGATAGGCGTTGAATGCGACGTCGATCGTCAGCCGATGCGGCAATTCCTTGGCAACACGCAACCCGAGCGTCACGGCGCCAAACGCCGACAGCCGCTCGTCCGCCGTGTACAACCCGCCCGGCACGAAGCCCTGGGGGAACGGTGGGTCGCGATAGAAGTGGGCCGCCGCTTGCGTCAGATAGCGGATCGTCGGCGTCAGCGTGAGTCCATACGGCAACGCCTGAACCCACGACGCTTCAAGCATGTGCGAGCGATCGCCGAACGAGTCGTCGAGATAGCGGTAACCGAGTTGGAGCGTCGCGCCGGGTGCGGCGAAGTAGCGGTTGTAGTGCGTAAGCCAGGCGAAGATGCGGCGATGATTCGGCCGCGCGTCATGCAGCTTGTAGGGATCGGAGAAATAACCGCGGCCATCGGACCACGTGACGCTCGATTCGACGACCGACGCGGCATCGAGCACCTGCGTGATCCCGAGCAGGTAGTCGTAGGTCTCGCGCGGCTGATCGAGCACGGGCGCGTTGACGCCTTCGACTGCATTGATCCGATCCTTCGCCGCGCCGAAGCCTATCGCGTAGGTGCGGTTGCGATCGTCGCTCCATGTTCGCCACTCGACCGATGCAGCGCGAGAGATGTAGTCCTGCTCGTGCGAATACGCGGCGCCGACGGCAAGCGACGAGCCGCCGAAGTACTTCGTCACCTTCGCGTCGGCTGCGCTGCGATAATCGCCGATGCCGCGACCTGACGCACCCGACACCGCGTCGTGGTACAGCGGCGATGCGCCGGACACGCTGTCGTAGACGAGCGAGCCTTCGACCGTGAGCGAATCGGACAGTGGCACGAATGCATAGAGCGACGGGCTCTTGACCGACATGCGATCGACGCCGGGTTGCCAGTCGCGATAGTCGTAATAGCGAAGCGCGATGACGCGTTCGTCGGGCGCGCTCTGCGCAAGGGCCGCGGCGGGCAGGATGCCGGGCAGCGCCAGTGCGGCCAGGATCAGCGCCGCCGACCGCTCGGACGATGCCTTCGGGCTTTCGGTTCGCGTCGCGGCAAACGTTGCGCCGCTAGTTGCAGCCACATCCGCCCCCGCCGACGGTGCCGCCGCCGCCGGCGCCTTCCTTGCTCTGGTAGATGTGCTGCGTCAGCTTCGTCTCGAGCGGATCGGCGTCGAAGCGCATCGACGCTCGCGCGAGATCGCCCTTCTCCCACGGTTTGGGCGGCTGCAATGTGCATCCGGCGAGCGCGATGACGGCGAGCGCCGTCAGGAGCGCTTCAATGCTGCGCGAGCAGCGCACGGATCCGCGCCTCGATTTCGTCGCGGCGCTCGTCGTGAAATCCTTCCTCGACGGCGGCGACGTTGCCGCTGCGGTCGATCAGGTACGAGCTCGGCATGCCCTTCACGTCGTACGCGGCGGGCGTTCCGCCCTTCGCGTCGTAGACGACCGGGAATGACGCGGGCGTGTCACGCAGGAATCGCTCGGCGTCTTCGCGCCGCTTGTCGACGTTGATGCCGACGATCGCGAGGCCGTCCTTGGCGTAACGCGCCTGCAATTCGTTCATCCACGGAAACGAACGGCGGCACGGTGCGCACCATGACGCCCAGAAGTCGACGTAGACGACGCGGCCGCGCAGCGGCGCGAGTGACACGATCTCGCCGCCGGCCGTCGGCAATGCGAACGGCGGTGCGGCGGCGCCCGGCGCCGCAGCGTGCGCGGACAACGCATAGACGAGACCGACGAGGACGAGTGCAGGACGAAGACGCATCGCGGGACGGCGTGGCTTGCTTCGCGGCAAACAAAGGCCCGCGCCGCTGTATTCCCCGCAAAAAGGCGCAAAAAGGGGCCAGGCTCGACTTTAAAAAAGGGGCCAGGCTCGAATTTCGCGAATTTGTGAAATTCGAGCCTGGCCCCTTTTTTGGACTCGAGCCTGGCCCCTTTTTTGTCTCTGGCCCTACGCGTTGAGCTTCGCGAGCAGCAGCGCGAGCCGCTCCGGATCGTCGGCGCGCCGAATGCGCTCGACGAGCGGCATCGACGTCTTGACGTTCGTCTGCAGCACGCGCTTCTTGACGCCGAGAAGCTGCGACGGGTGCATCGAGAATTCGCGCAAGCCGAGCCCTAGGAAGAGCCGCGTCAACTGGATCTCGCCCGCCATCTCGCCGCACACCGCGATCGGGACACCGGCCTTCGTCGCACCGCCGATCGCAAGGCCGATCAGGCGCAGCACCGCCGGATGCAGCGGATCGTAAAGATGCGACACCGCCTCGTCGGCACGGTCGACCGCGAGCGTGTACTGGATCAGGTCGTTCGTGCCGATCGACAGGAAATCGAGCTTGCGCAGGAACGCGCCGATCGCGAGCACCGCGGCAGGAATCTCGATCATGCCGCCGACCTCGACATCGGCATTGAACGGAATGTCCTGCTCGCGCAGCGACTCCTTCGCCCGTGCGATCAGCGCGAGCGTCTGGTCGATTTCCGACACCGTCGCGAGCATCGGGATCAGGATGCGCACGTTGCCGTAGTGCGTCGCACGCAGGATCGCGCGAAGCTGGGTCAGGAAGAGCCGCGGCTCCGCGAGGCAGAAGCGCACGGCGCGAAGGCCCAGCGCCGGATTGGGCGCGACCCGCGCGAGGCCGTCGAATTCCTCGGGTTGCTTGTCGGCGCCGAGATCGAACGTGCGAATGGTCACCGGCTTGCCCTGCATGCCCTTTGCGACCTTGCGGTACGCCTCGAACTGCTCGTCCTCCCCGGGCAATCCCTGGCGATTCAGGAACAGGAATTCCGAGCGGAAGAGGCCGATGCCGGTCGCGCCGTTGGCGAGCGCGGGCCCGACGTCCTCCGGCAATTCGATGTTGGCCTGCAGCTCGACGTGCTCGCCGTCGAGCGTCTCCGCGCGCTTGCTGCGCAGGCGCTTGAGCTTCTGGCGCGCGAGGTCGAACTCGTTCTGCCGCAGCCGATATTCGGCAAGTACGGCGCGATCGGGATTGACGATCACGACGTGATGCGTGCCATCGACGATCAGCATCTCGCCGTCGCGAATCAACTGGCGCGCGTTATGCGTCGCGACGACGGCCGGCACGTTCAGGCTGCGCGCGACGATCGCCGTATGCGACGTGACGCCGCCGAGATCGGTCAGGAACGCGGCGAAGTGATGATGCTTGAACTGGATCACGTCCGCGGGCGACAGGTCGTGTGCGACGAGAATCGTCTGCTCCTCGGCGGACGGCGCCGGCAGCGTGCCGGGACGGCCCATCAGCCGCTTCAGCACGCGCTCGGCGACCTGCACGACGTCGGCCTTGCGCTCGCGCAGGTACGCGTCCTCGATCTGGTCGAACTGATCGACGAGCACGCCCATCTGGCGCGCGAGCGCCCATTCGGCGTTGCACTGCTGCTCGGCGATGATTCGCTTCGGCGCCTCCGACAGCGTCGGGTCGTTCAGGATCATCCAGTGCACGTCGAGGAATGCGCCGAACTCGCCCGGCACGTCGCCGCTCGTCAGCGCCGAATGCAGCCCCTCGAGCTCGCGCTGCACGTCGCGTACGGCGCTGTCGAAGCGCGCGATCTCGGCGTGGACCTGCTCGCGCGGGATCGTGTAGTGCGCGACCTCGCGGGTTGCATGCGAGACGAGTTGCGCACGGCCGATGGCGATGCCGCCGGAAACGCCGATGCCGTGGAGCGCGAAGCTCACCATGCACGCGGCGACTTCAGCGTCATTGCCCCTCTCCGAAACAGTCACTGACGAGCGCACAGATGGCTTCCATGGCCTCCGCTTCGTCGGGGCCGGCGATCTCGAGCGTGATCTTCGAGCCTTTGCCCGCGGCAAGCATCATCACGCCCATGATGCTCTTCGCGTTGACCTTGCGGCCGTTGCGCATGACCTGCACGTCGCTGTCGAACTTCGCGGCGAGCTGCGTGAGCTTCGCCGAGGCGCGCGCATGCAGACCCAGCTTGTTGACGATCTCGATTTGGCGCTGGAGCATGTTCAGTGGCGCCGGGCCGTCCCAAGCCACTGATGCGCCCCCTCGGGGGGCAGCGAGCAGAGCGAGCGTGGGGGTCGTTTCATCTAGACGTGGAGGACGCCTTCGCAGCCGCCCGAGATCGCTTTTTTGACGAGCACGTCGAGGCCGCGCGTGCGGTACGTGAACGCGCGCACGAGCATCGGCAGGTTGACGCCGGCGATCACTTCGACATGGCCGGGGCGGGCAAGCTTGACCGCGAGATTGCACGGCGTCGCGCCGTAGAGGTCGGCGAGCACGGCAACGCCTTCACCGGTGTCGAGCGCAGCGACCGCTTCGCGCGCCTTCGGCAACAGCACGAGCGGATCGTCGTTCGCGGCGACGGCAAATACGTCGAATTGCGGCGGACGCGCGCCGAGCACGTGCGTCACCGCCGCAACGAGGCTTTCGCCGAGCTCGCCGTGCGCGACGATCAGCACGCCGATCATGCGCGATGGACAGCGCGAAGGAGCGCCGTCGCGAAGAGTCCGCCGACGTCGAAGCCGGATTGCTCCGAGATTTCGACGAAGCAGGTCGGGCTCGTCACGTTGACCTCGGTGAGCCAGGAGCCGATGACGTCGATGCCGACGACGAGGAGGCCCGCCTCCCACAGCGGGCCCGCAAGCGCTTCGCCGATCTCGCGATCGCGCGGCGACAGCGGCTGCGCAACGCCGCGTCCGCCGGCCGCGAGGTTGCCGCGCGTTTCACCCGGTTTCGGAATGCGGGCTAGCGAATACGGCACCACCTCGCCTGCGATCAGCAGGATGCGCTTGTCGCCGTCGACGATCTCGGGGATGAAGCGCTGCGCCATCACCGTGCGCGCGCCGAGATGCGAGACGGTCTCGACGATGACGTTGCGGTTCGGATCCGAATCGCGCACGCGAAAGATCGACGTGCCCCCCATGCCGTCGAGCGGCTTGACGATCACGTCGCGGTGCTCGTCGATGAACGCCTGCACGAGCGCGCCATCTCTGGTCACGAGGGTCGGCGCGACGAACTGCCGGAACTCGGCGATCGCCATCTTCTCGTTGTAATCGCGGATCGCGCGCGGCCGGTTGAAGACGCGCGCGCCCTCGCGCTCGGCTGCTTCCAGCAGGTACGTCGAGTAGACGTACTCCATGTCGAACGGCGGGTCCTTGCGCATCAGCACCGCGGCGAACGTGGTGAGCGCGCGGTCCTCGACGTCGCCGGCGCTGTACCAGTCGTGGTCGTCTTCGGTCAGCACGAGCAGGCGGACGTGCGCGCGCGTCGCGCCATCGCGCCAGTAGATCGCCTGCTGCTCGAGCGCGTAGACGCGATGACCGCGCACGGCGAGCGCGCGCATCATCGCGATGCTCGTGTCCTTGTACGCCTTGAGCAGCGGCAGCGGGTCGAGGACGAAGGCGAAGTCCATGGGCGCGGAACGGGCAAGGAGATCCGGGGACGCGCCGGATGCCGATGCGCCCCGAGGTTCCGCTGATCCTACCGCATTCCTACGTGCGCCCCCGCCGCCGAAAGGATGCGGGCTGCCGCTGCTGTCGCTATCCCTCGTACTTGAACGACAGCTGCAGCCGCGTCCGGTAGGCAAGCACCTTGCCGTCCTCGATCTTCACGTCGAGCTTCGTCACCTCGGCGATCCGCAGATCGCGAAGGGACTTGCTCGCGGTCTCGACGGCATGCGCGGCCGCCTCTTCCCAGGACGTGCTGCTGCTGCCCACGACGTCGATCACGCGGTAAACGCCATCTGCCGATGTTGAAGTCGCCATGTTCGTCTCCTTGTCGATGGCCGGATTCGTGCTTGTGCGCAACCCATCCGGCACCAATGCGCTTCGACCGCCGTTGCACGGCGTTGTGCCGCCCGCAAGATTCGTGCACCGGATCAGTCAAGCACCTCCGGTGTCGCGGCGCGGCGCATCAGATGAATCGCGTCGGCGAGAAGCGACGCACCTGCGGGCACGCCGACTTCGATGCCGTTGCGCCGTGCAACGTGCGTCGGCACGCGCAGCGCGAGCAGCGCATTCGCTGCGGAAGCAACGCGAAGGCCGATCGTCGTGTCGTCGCCGAGCGTCACGCACTCGGCGACGATTCCGGACACCGGATTCTCGTGCTCGCCGCGCGACGGCCGGTCGCGGCGGTGAAGCACGATGCCGCTCGCCGGAATCGTCCAGTCGACGCACGTCCCGACAGCGAACGCCGGCGCCGCGGCGACTTCGAGCGGCACGCCGCGCCAATCGATCACCGTGCGTCCGGGCCCATGCGCGCGGATCGTCGCGTCGAACACATTGCGCAGATCGACGAGGCGCGCGACGGTCGCATCGACCGGACGCGTCATCACGTCGTACGGCGTGCCGATCTGCAGCGTCCGCCCGCGATGAAGGATGCACATGCGGTCGGCGAGCATCGCCGCTTCGTCGAGATCGTGCGTCACGAGCACGATCGGCATCGCGAGCGTGCGCCGCAACTCGGCGAGTTCTCGATAAAGCTTGTGTCGCGTCACGCGGTCGACGGCGGCGAACGGTTCGTCGAGCAGAAGCGCCTGCGGGTCGCGCGCAAGCGCCCGCGCCATCGCGACGCGCTGCTGCTGGCCACCCGACAATTGCGCCGGACGTCGCGTCTCGAGGCCCGCAAGGTGCACCTTCGCAAGCAGTTCGCGAGCGCGGTCGGCGCGCGTGTGGCGCGGCCGTGATCCAAGCGCCGCGACGACGTTGCCAAGTGCCGTCAGATGCGGAAACAGCGCGTAGTGCTGGAACACGAGGCCGACGGAGCGCGCTTGCGGCCGGGCATTGGCGCCGCGCGCGGTGTCGAGCCAGACGCGGCCGCTGCACGCGATCGAACCGGTCGCATTGCGCTCGAGACCGGCAATGCAGCGCAACAGCGTCGACTTGCCGCTTCCGGACGGCCCCGTCAGCGCCAGCACTTCGCCCGCTGCGCAGTCGAACGTCGCGTCGAGCGGAATCGGATTGGTTTGCGTGACGCGGACCGTGAGGCCGCCGTCACCCACGCGCCGGCTCCGCGCGCCACCGGGTCGAATAGGCAATCGCGATCGCGGCGAGCGACAGGACGAGCAGCACCGCGGCCATCAGCCCGGCGGCGCGCGTATCGAACGCCTGCACGCGGTCGTAGATCGCGATGGCGATCGTCCGCGTCTCGCCGGGAATGTTGCCACCGACCATCAGCACGACGCCGAACTCGCCAAGCGTGTGCGCGAACGTCAGCACGAGCGCCGACAGCACGCCGGGCCACGCGAGCGGCAACTCGATGTCGGTGAAGATGCGCCACGGGCTCATGCCGCAGCACGCGGCGGCCGGGCGCACGTCGGCCGGGATCGACTCGAAGGCGCGCTGCATCGGCTGGATCGCGAACGGCAGGTTGAAGATCACCGACGCGACTGCGAGTCCCGCGAAGCTGAACGCGAGCGGATGGCCGAGCAGCGCGTCGAACCCGCGGCCAAGCGCCGACCGCGTGCCGAACGCCGAGAGCAGGTAGTAGCCGAGCACGGTCGGCGGGAGCACGAGCGGCAGCGCGAGCGCCGCTTCCACCAGGTGGCGGCCCGCGAAACGGCGCCATGCGAGTGCGCGACCGGCGAGAAGGCCGACCGGCAGCAGCACGGCGACGGTGCAGGCGGCAAGCTTCAGCGACAAAGTGAGC
>JAICLP010000013.1 GCA_025925475.1 Burkholderiales bacterium
GCGGTCGGCACCGTGTTCCAGCCGGCGGCGATCGATCCGAACAGCACGCTGATCCTCTACGCGATCTTCGCGCCGCAGAACCTCGACAACGTCCGCAACGCGACCGCCGACGAGATCAGGCGTGCGCTCGAAGGCGGCTTCACGGCGCAGGAGATCGCGGCGGCGAAGAAGGCGCTGCTCGAGGAGCGCCGCATCACGCGCGCACAGGATCCCGCCGTCGCGGGAGCGCTCGTGTCACAGGCGTTCCTCGGCAGGACATGGGCCGAGTCGGAGAAGATCGATCATCAGATCGAGGCGGTGACGCCCGAGTCGGCGGCCGCGGCGCTGCGCAAGTACGTGATACCGGCGGATATCGGGTTTGCGTATGCGGGGGATTTCAGGAAGAAATAGGCTCAGGACGCGCGCTTCAACCGCGCACCAGTTCTTCCAACCGCTGCGCGATGCCTGGCGCACATGCCAGGCACGCCGCCTTGGCCGTCGCCGTCGGCGGCGCGAACGGAGCGACGTAACCGCCGGCTTCCTCGACCAGCAGCAATCCGCCGATCGCGTCCCAGATCGACAGCGACAGCTCGATGAACCCATCGAGCCGCCCCTGCGCGACGTGCGCGAGTTGCAGCGCACCTGATCCGAAGTTGCGCATCGCGACGCCGGCCGCCATCATTCGGCGGCGGATCTCCAGGTACTCGGCGCTCGGCGCACGATCGTGATGACCGAGCGCGATGTACGCGCCGGCGAGCGCCGACGTCCCCGCGACTTGCAGGCGCGAGCGGCCCGAAGCGTCATCGCACCATGCACCGCCGCCGCGCATCGCGTGGTAAAGCTCGCCGCTGACCGGATCGAAGACGATGCCGACGCGAGCGAGGCCCCGCTCGACATAGGCGATCGCGACGTTCCAGTAAGGAACGCCACGCAGGAAGTTGTGCGTGCCGTCGATCGGATCGACGACCCAGCAGGCGTCGATCAAGCCTTCGAAGCTCGCCGCGGTCTCCTCGCCCAGAAAGCGGTCGCCGGGAAACGCCGCGGCGATTTCGCGCCGCAACAGCGCCTCGACGTCGCGGTCGGCACGGCTTACGAAATCCTGCGGTCCCTTGAGCTCGACGGTGAGGCGTGCGCGGTTGCGAAAGTAGTCGAGCGCAAGCGCACCCGCGCGGCGCGCGAGGTCCTGCGCAAGGACGTAGCGTTCGTCCACGATCAGCGCGTCCCGCCCATCGATGCGACGGCGACGGCGAGAACGGCAACCGGCGGGCGCGCGCTGCGCAACAAGCCGCGCTACAGCGACACGACGCGCCGCTCGGTGAGCGACTGGCGAAGCGCGAGCGTGATCCGCGTCGCTTCGGTCGCGTCGCGCAGCGTGAGCGGCGGCGGCCGGTCCTCGATCACCGCCCGCACGAACTCGGTGTCCTCGCACAGGAACGCATCCTCGAAGCGCTCGTAGAACGTCGGCGTGCATTCGTGGCGCACGCCGTGCACGTCCGAGATCACGACGTGGTCGCGGCGCGCGTCGCCGCCGACGAGAATGCGGCCTTTCGTGCCGATCACCTCGGTCATGCACTCGAAGCCGTGCGCCATCGTCCGCGACGCGTAGATCGTGGCGATCTCGCCGCTCGCGAATTCGCAGGTCGCGACGCCGTTGTCGACGTCGTTCCATTCGCGCAGGCCCTCGTGCACGCCGATCAGGCCGCTCGCGAACACGCGCGCGACGTCGGAGACACCGAGAAGCCAGCGCGCGGCATCGACGTCGTGCACGCTCATGTCGACGAAGATGCCGCCGCTCGCCTGCGAATAGCGGACGAAGAAGCCGCTCGGATCGTCCTGGTCGAGCGTGTGCGAGCGCACCATCAGCGGCCGTCCGATGCGACCCTCGCGAATCAGCGCGTGCGCGTGGCGGTAGCTCGCATCGAAGCGGCGCACGAAGCCGATCATCACCTTGAGGTCGGGTTGCAGCGCCGCTTCCGCCTCGACGCGGCGGCACTCGGCGACTTCGAGCGACAGCGGCTTCTCGGAGAACACGTGCTTGCGCGCGCGAAGCGCATCGACGATCTGCGGCGCATGCAGCGTCGTCGGCGAGACGATGAAGACGGCGTCGATCTCGGCGCGCGCGAGCATCGCGCCATACTCGGTGTACGTCTGCGCGACGCCGAGCTCGCGCGTTGCCCATTCGAGCTCGTCGGCCACGGGACTGCAGGCGGCGACGAGCTCGCTCTCGGCAATCCTGTGCGCCAGGTTCTCGGCGTGCCGGCGACCCATGCGGCCGAGGCCGACGATGCCGATTCGCAAACGGGGATTCGTCATTGGGGTCTTAGAGTTCGACGATGCGCTTCTCGCGCCACGATGTCGTCGCGGCCTCGGCGAGCGCGAGCGCGGCGACGCCATCGTCGATCGACGTGCGCGGGCGCTCGCGTCCGGCGAGCACTTCGAAGAAATGCGCCATTTCGCTCGCGTAGGCTGCGCGATAGCGCTCGAGGAAGAAATGCTCCGGCTTGTCGGCGGTGATCGCGCCCGACGACCACAGCATCACTTCGGTCGGCCGGTGATTGCCGGCCTGCAGCATGCCCTTGCTGCCGATCACTTCGAACCGCTGGTCGTAGCCGTACGCCGCGCGGCGAATGGTGTTGATCTGCGCGAGCCGGCCGTGCCGCGTACGGATCGTGACTGCGGTGGCGTCGATGTCCCCCGCACCCTCGATCGCAGGATCGGTGAGACAGCTGCCGGTCGCGTAGACGCTCGCGGCCTCGTCGCCGAGAATCCAGCGGAAGATGTCGAAGTCGTGGATCAGCATGTCCTTGAAAATTCCGCCCGAGCGCTTGATGTAATCGACCGGCGGCGCGCCGGGATCGCGACTGGTCACGACGAGCATCTCGGGCGTGCCGATCTCGCCCTCGTCGATCCTCGACTTGAGCGATGCGAACGTCGGATCGTAGCGACGCTGGAATCCGATCATGCACGGCACGCCGGCCGCGCGCACCGCCTCGGCGCAGGCACGCGCGCGATCGAGCGAGAGGTCGACCGGCTTCTCGCAGAAGATCGCCTTTTTCGCCTTCGCCGCGCGCAGGATGTATTCGGCGTGCGTGTCGGTCGACGACGCGATGATCACGGCGGCGACGCGCTCGTCGGCGAACACGCGATCGGCATCGACGACCTGCGCGCCGTGCTTTTGCGCGAGCGCCTGCGCCGCCGCGCGATCGACGTCGACGACGTATTGCAGATGCGCGCCGGGCTGGCGGGCGATGTTGCCGGCGTGGATGTTGCCAATGCGGCCGGCGCCCAATAACGCGACTTCGCTCATTTGATTGCTCCCGGAGCAAGCATCCATTCATGCGTGGGGTCGTTGCGAAAGTGCCATTCGCGCCGCGGACCCGCCATCACGTTGAGGTAATACGACTCGTAGCCGTAGGGCACGACGACCGGGTGGTAGCCGCGCGGCACCATCACGACGTCGTGATCCTCGACGGCGAGCGATTCGTCGAGCGAGCGGTCGCCGGTGTAGACGCGCTGGAACGCGAAGCCCTGCGCCGGCGACAGCCGATGGTAGTACGTCTCCTCGAGCGCGCTTTCCTGCGGCAGGTCGTCGGCGTCGTGCTTGTGTGGCGGGTAGGAGGACGAGTGCCCGCTCGGCGTGCGCACCTCGACGACCAGCAGATGCGACGCCGGCTCGCTCTCCGGCAGGATGTCGCAGACATGGCGCGTGTTGAGCCCGTTGCCGCGCGCGAAGCGCTTCATCTGCGAAGGCTCGATCAGGCGCGTGCGCGCGTCGCCCGGGCCCGGCGCGCTTGCAACGGCGATCTCGGCCACGCCATGCGCGATCACCTCGACTGCGCCGCCATTCGCGAGATATACGGCATAAGGCGCCGCATCGTCGAACACGTCGCGGCGCGCGCCGATCCGCGAGAACGTCTCCCCGCCACGCTGCCCGACGCTGACGGTGCCGCCGAGCACGACGATGCAGAGCTCGTCGCCGGGCTGGTCGATCGCGATCGATTCACCGTCGCGCAACCGATGCGCCGCAAAGCCGACGTAGCGCCATCCGGCCGATTGCGGCGTGACACGGACGATGTCCCGGCCTTCGCGGCGCGCCTTCACGAGCAAGCTCATTTCAATGAGTTCCGTTCACGAGTTCGCGAAGGTGGCGATACCCCATCTCCGCGTAGCAATACGCCGGCGCGACGACGGGGTCCTGCTCCGCCTCGACGACGAGCCATCCGCGATAATCGTTGCGCCTCAGGATGCCGATCAGCGACGCAAAGTCGACTGCGCCGTCGCCCGGCACCGTGAACGCCCCGTTGATGACGGCCTCGAGAAAGCTCCAGTCGCGGTTTCGCGCAAGGCGGATCACGTCGGGACGCACGTCCTTGCAATGGACATGGCAGACGCGTCCGACGTGCCTGTCGAGCATCGCGACGGCGTCGCCGCCGGCGAACGTCATGTGGCCGCTGTCGAACAAAAACCCCACTTCGTCACCGGTGTTCTCGACCAGTCGATCGACGTCGTCGGGCGTCTCGACGTACGCGCCCATGTGATGGTGATAGGCGAGCCGCACACCATGGTCGAGCGTGTAGCGCGCAAACTCGGTCACGCGCCTGCCGTAATCGCGCCAGTGCTGCGCATTCGTGAAGCGCGGCCGCTTGTACAGCGGCGCGCTCGCGCCCTGGATGCTGTCGGCAACCTCGCCGTAGACCATCACGTTCGCGCCGCCTTCGGCGAGCAACGTCAGATGCGAGCCGACGGCGGCCATCTCGTCGGCGGCCGATTGTTGCGCGAGACGTCCCGAATACCAGCCGGAAACGAGGGCGAGCCCGTACGGCTCGAGCACGCGCCGCAGCGCGCGCGCCTCGCGCGGAAACTTGTTGCCGAGCTCGAAGCCCTGATAGCCGATTCGCGCGCCTTCGCTCAGTGCAACGTCGAGCGGCGTCTCGCCGCCGAGCGATGGCAGGTCGTCGTTGCTCCACGAGATCGGATTGATGCCGATGCGGACGTCGAAACTCATCGTGTTCCTCACGCTCGCGGAACCCACCCCTCAACCGCCTCGCTGATGCTCGGCTGTCTCCCCAATGGGGAGAAGGCCGGGGTGAGGGGCCGCGCGACTCATGGCTGCTGCGCCTTCTTCTCTTCGTCGTAGCGCGCACGCGCCTCGCGCACCTTCTCCCGCGGCGACACTTCGGGCACCGCGACGTCCCACCACCAGCCGCCTTCCTGCGTCGCGCGATCGGGATCGGTCTCGATCGCGATCACATAGGTGCGGTCGGCGACGCGCGCACGCTCGAGCGCCTGCTCGAGCCCGGCGATGTTCGCGACGCTTTCGCCGTGCGCGCCCAGCGCCGCTGCGTGCGCCGCGAAATCGACCTTCGGCGGCTCGGGCATCGCCCGGATGCAATCGACGAGCAGGTTGTTGAACGGTGCGCCACCGCACGCCTGCTGCAGTCGGTTGATGCAGCCGAAGCCGCGATTGTCGAGCACGACGATGACGAGCTTCAACCCGAGCATCACCGACGTCGCGATCTCGGAGTTCATCATCAGGTAGCTGCCGTCGCCGACGAGCACGACGACTTGGCACTCGGGATGCGCCATCTTGACGCCGACCGCACCCGCGATCTCGTAGCCCATGCACGAGTAGCCGTATTCGACGTGGTAACCGCCGGGCGTCGACGTGCGCCACAGCTTGTGCAATTCGCCCGGCAGCGAGCCCGCGGCGCAGACGACGATGTCGCGCGTCGTCGAATCGGCCGCCGACCGCTGCACGGCGCCGATGACGTCGCCTTCGTAAGGCAGCGCGACATCGCGCTGGCCGGTGATGCGCGCCAGCTCATCGCGCCATGCGCGTGCGGTTTCGTTCGCGCGCGCGGTCCAAGCGGCATCGGCGCGCCAATCGCCAAGCGAGCGTGACAGCCGGTCGAGTGCTTCGCGCGCGTCCGCGCGCACGGCGAGTCCACGCCACTTCTGCGCATCGAATCCGGCGA
Organism: Burkholderiales bacterium; assembly: GCA_025925475.1. Taxonomy (GTDB): domain Bacteria; phylum Pseudomonadota; class Gammaproteobacteria; order Burkholderiales; family Casimicrobiaceae; genus VBCG01. The sequence continues at coordinate 5,955 of JAICLP010000013.1, forward strand.
CGTTGATCGACAGCAGTCGTGCGCGGCCGAACATCGAATGCGAGCCGGTCGTGAAGTCCTGGAGCCGCGTGCCGATCGCGATGGCGACGTCCGCATCGTTGGCGAGCGCATTCGCCGCCGGCGAGCCGGTGACGCCGATCGAGCCCTGCTGCAGCGGATCGTCCCACGCGAGCGCGCCTTTCCCGCCCTGCGTTTCGGCGACCGGAACGCCGTGCCGCTCCGCAAATCCTTTCAATGCTCCGCTCGCGTGCGCATACAGGACGCCCCCGCCGGCAACGATCAGCGGCCGCTTCGACGTGCGCAGAAGCGCGACTGCCTCGTCGACCTCCGATGCATCGGGCACAGGCGCAACGAAGCGCACTGGCGGCGGCTCGAAGAAGTCGGCGGGATAGTCGTACGCCATCGCCTGCACGTCCTGCGGCAGCGCGAGCGTGACCGGACCGCACAACGCGGGATCGGTCAGCACGCGAATCGCGCGCGGCAACGCGGTCAGCAGCTGCGCCGGGTGCACGATGCGATCGAAGTAGCGCGACACCGGCTTGAAGCAGTCGTTCGCCGACACCGTTCCGTCGTGGAAATCCTCGATCTGCTGCAGCACCGGGTCGGGCGCGCGCGTGACGAAGATGTCGCCGGGCAGGAACAGCACGGGCAGCCGGTTCGCGTGCGCGAGCGCTGCAGCCGTGACGAGATTCGTGGCGCCGGGACCGATCGACGTCGTGCACGCCATCATCCGGCGACGCATGTTCGCCTTCGCGTACGCGATCGCCGCGTGCGCCATCGCCTGCTCGTTGTGCGCGCGATACGTCGGCAGCACGTCGCGATGCGCGAACAGCGCCTCGCCGACGCCGGCGACGTTGCCGTGCCCGAAGATCGCCCACATTCCCGCGAAGAGCCGCTTCTGCGCATCGTCGTCGTCGACGCGAAGCGCCGCGAGGTAGCGGACGAGCGCCTGCGCCATCGTGAGGCGAAGGGTCGGAGACGAAAGTAGGGTCGGAGACGACTTTCCCGGCGAAGCGGCGGTCATCGTGAATGGATCCCGTGGAAAGTCGTCTCTGACCCCACTTCGGTTTTCAATGGCGCGCGCACTCTCTGCCACGCGTCGATCAGCGCCTCGAAGCTCGCGCGCACCGTCTGCACGAGCACCGCATCGTCGATCTCGCCCGAAAGCCACTGCCGCGCGGGCGCCTCGAAAATCGTGCGACCGACGGCGAAGCCGCGGCACGTCGCGCTGCCGCGCGCGTCGCGGAACGCTTGCTCCAGCGAATCGACGCTCGCACTCTGGCCGAGAATCAGCACGCCGCGGCAGTACGGATCGCGCTCGGCGATCAGCGCGTCGATACCCTCCCACTGCCCGGCATCCATCGCCTCGAGCTTCCACCATTCGGGATGAACGCCGAGGTTGTAGAGCCGCTTCAGCGCCCGATAGACCGTGTCGCGCTCGCGCGGCAGCGCTTTCGGCGGCACGATCTCGAGCAGCAGCTCGTGGCCGCTCGCCTGCACGGCATCGTAGAGCGCGCGAATCTGCGCCTCCTGCTCGAGGCGATTGCCGATCGCTTCGTCGGGATGGTATTGCACGAGGCACTTGGCGACGTGCTCCGGCGGCCAGCCGATCAGCGTCGTGCCGATCGATCGGCCACGGTCGAAGACCAGCGGATTCGAGCCCGGCAACTCGACCGGACGGCCGATCCACCAGCCGCGGCCCGTCGCTTCATTGAGCGCATCGTGCCCGTAGCGATCGTCGCAGAGCAGGCCGATGCGGCCCTTCATGCCCGCGTGTCGATCGACGTCGGCGACGGCCGACACGAACAGCTGCTTGAGCTTCGGTATGCGCGACTCGTGCGCACCCGCCTGTTGCGCGAGCTTGAAGAACTGATTGCGATGATCGAACGCGAACGCCAGGACCTCGTCGCGTGGCGTGCGCGGCGCGGTCACGCGATGCAGCCGCGTCAGCGTCGCGTCGCGATCGGGGCGCGGAATGCGCTCCGCGTTCGCGATGAAGTAGTCGAGCTCGATGCGCGTCGGCATCGCCGGCGCGCAGCCATGCCGCGACACCACGAGCGCGCCGCACCCGTTCGCGTAGCGGACGCAGGCATCGTAGTCCTCGCCGCGAACCCACCCAGACAGGAAGCCGGCCGAGAACGCATCGCCGGCACCGAGCACGTTCAGCACCTCGACGGTGACGCCCTCCCCGTTGAACGCGGCATCGAGCGATGCGGGAATCGCGCCGTCGATGACGACGCAACCCATCGGGCCGCGCTTGACGACGAGCACCGCCTTCGTATGCCGCCGCACTTCGGCGAGCGAGCGCATGATGTCGTCGCTGCCGCCGGCAATGTTGAATTCCTCGATCGTCCCGATCACGAGGTCGAAGCGCGGCAGCATCCGCTGCAGATGTGCCGTGACCGTGTCCGAGGCGATGTAACGGGTCGCCCCGTCGCCGCGCTTGGTGAGCCCCCACAGCACCGGCCGGTAATCGATGTCGAGCACGGTGCGCACGTCGTGCGCATGCGCATGATCGAGCGCGCGATTGCTGATGCCCGCGATGTATTCGGTCGAGAAGTGCGTGCCGGTGATCAGCAGCGCCCGCGACTGCGCGATGTAGCGCTCGTCGATCTCGGCATCGCCGATGGCCATGTCGGCGCAGTTCTCGCGCAGGAAGATGAGCGGGAACGTTTCCTTGTCCTCGATGCCCAGCACCACCGCGGCGGTCAGCCGCGACGCATCGATGCCGACATGGCTCACGTCGCAGCCTTCGCGCGCGATCGTCTCGGTGAGGAAGCGTCCCATCGCGTCGTCGCCGACGCGCGAGATCAGGCCCGCGCGAAGGCCGAGGCGCGCGCAACCGAATGCGGTGTTCGCCGACGAGCCGCCGAGGTACTTGGCGAAGCTCGTCACGTCCTCGAGGCGCGCGCCGATCTGTTGCGCGTAGAAGTCGACGCCGAAGCGGCCGAGGCAGACGATGTCGAGCCTTCGATCGGCGGCGAAGCGGGTGTTGTTGTGCATGATCGACGTGCCGAGCCGAGCGTCAGGCGCTCGGCGAAACCGCGGATGATATCGCGTTCCCGGTCCTGCCGCGGGCCGCTTTCGGCGTGCGCGAAATGCGCGCGCAAATCTCGTCGATCGCCTGGATCAGCGCGTGAACGGGCGCGAAATGGCGCAGCGTCCCGTGATAGAGCGCGCCCGACGGGCACGTCCAGATGTCGCGGTGGAACGCCAGCGCACGCACGCCGATGTCGGGCCGCGCATGCAGGAACGCGTCGGCGATGCACGACAGGTACGGCGCAGCCTTCAGCATTTCGAGCACGGCGAGCACAGAGCCCGATTCGACCATCACGCGGGGCGGCGCGCCGCCGTCGTCGCCGAGCGCCTTCAGGAGCTTCTGCAGGATCTCGCGATCGCGCTGGTAGAGCGCCCATGGATACGATGCAAGATCGGCGGCGGATACATGACGTCGCTTGACCAGCGGATGCTGCTCGCCGGCAATGACGCGCATCGACAGATCGAAGAAGCGATGCACGTCGATGCCGGGCGGCAGCCGGCCCGCGTCGGGCAGCGCGCAGACGACGATGTCGAGGTCGCCCGCAAAGAGCTTCGGATGCGTCACCGTGTTGACGCCGACGTCGAGCTCGACTTCGAGCTTCGGCAACTGCTGCTGCAGCCGGACGATCGCGAGCGGAATCACCGTCGCGCCCCAGAACGGGCCGGCGCCGATGCGAAGCCGGCCGCCCGCGCCTTTCGTGAACGCCTGCATCTCGGCGTCGGCGAAGCGGCACTGTGCCTCGATCAGCTTCGCGTGCGAAAGGAGCGTCTCGCCGAATGGCGTCAGCACCATGCCGCGCGCACGGCGCTCGAACAGCGCGAGGCCGTAATGCGCCTCCAATCGGCGCACGCTCTTGGTCAGCGCCGGCTGGCTCACGCCGAGAACCTGCGCTGCCGCACTCACGCTTCCGGTGTCCGCGACGACGAGGAAGTCGCGCAGCAGCGCGGCGTTGCGCAGGAGTGGCATAACGAGTGGTTATGGAAGAGGCGTCAGCCGGAATTTTACAGGATAGGTCCGCAGTGCGAGACTTGCGCAATCGACCCTTCGAACAAGCCAAAGCGCCATGAAAGCCGTCTTCGTTCTCTTCGATTCCCTTTGCCGCAACGCGCTCGGCTGCTACGGCTCGCGCTGGGTGAAGACGCCCAACTTCGATCGCTTCGCCGCCCGCGGCGTCGCGTTCGACAGCCACTTCGTCGGCAGTCTGCCGTGCATGCCCGCGCGCCGTGACCTGCACACCGGCCGGCTCAACTTCATGCACCGAAGCTGGGGGCCGCTCGAGCCCTTCGACAACTCGTTCGCGGCGTCGATGTGGGACCACGGCATCCACACGCACCTCGTGAGCGACCATCTGCACTATTTCGAGGATGGCGGCGCGACGTATCACGGCCGCTTTCGCACGTGGGACTTCATTCGCGGCAACGAATACGATCCGTGGAAGGCGCTGGTGCAGCCGCCGGTCGAACGGCTTCGCGCGAAGTACGCCGGGAAGCATTACCCGATGGACCTGCGCAACTGGAAGCGGATGCAGCACGCGATCAACAGCGAGTTCATGGTCGACGAGAAGGACCTCCCGCTCGCGCGCTGCTTCGCGTCGGGGTTCGAGTTTCTCGATCACAACCGCAGCGCGGATCCGTGGTTCCTGATGCTCGAGTGCTTCGATCCGCACGAGCCGTTCCAGGCGCCCGCGCGCTTCAAGGAGCAATACAGGACGTCCTGGACGGGCGGCGTGCTCGACTGGCCGATGTACGAGAAGGTGACCGACAGCGCCGAGGAGATCGCCGAGATTCGCGCGAACTACGCGGCGCTCGTCGCCGCCTGCGATCATTATTTCGGCGAGCTCCTCGATTACTTCGATCGCCACGACCTGTGGCGCGACACCGCGCTGATCCTGTCGACCGATCACGGGTTCCTGCTCGCCGAGCACGACTGGTGGGGCAAGAACCTGCAGCCGTACTACACGGAGATCTCGCACATTCCGCTGATCGTTCATCACCCCGACTTCACCGGCCGTGCCGGCGCGCGGCGCACGTCGCTGACGCAGACAATGGACCTGATGCCGACGTTCCTCGACCTCTTCGGCATCCCGCAGCCGGCCGAGGTGCGCGGACGATCGGTCCTGCCGTTGATCGACGCCGACCGGGGCAAGCGCGACATCGGCATTTTCGGCATGTTCGGCGGCCCGATCGGCGCGACCGACGCGCGCTACACCTATTACCTGTACCCGGAGGACCTTTACGCGCCCGGGCTGCACGAATACACGCTGATGCCGATGCACCTCAACACGCTCTTCAGCGTCGCGGAGATGAAGACGACGACCATTGCGCCGCCGTTCGACTTCACCAAGGGCATGCCGGTGATGCGCATCGATGCGCTGAAGGACGCGCGCCGCATTCCGATCCACGACGACCGGAAGTTCGACCCCGGCGTCGGCACGACGCTCTACGATCTCGCCACCGATCCGAAACAGGAGAAGCCCTTTCGCGATGCCGCGATCGAGCGCAGGTTCCACGACGGCATTGCGCGCGAACTGCGCGCCCACGACGCACCGGTGGAGATCTACGGCCGTTACGGGGTCGGCACCACCTACCCGCAGCTCACGACGACAACGAAGGAGGAAGCGCTTTGATTGCGAATCTTCGGCACGTTTGCAACCTGCTGGTCGCGGTCGCGTTCGTCGCGGCGGCGCCCGCATCGGCGCAGAAGGCATTCGTCGACGTCGGCAAACAACCCGACATCACGGTCCTCATCGGATCGACGCCGTGGTATCCGGCGTTCGAGAAGGTCGTCGGCCTCTACGAGCAACAGACCGGCAACCATGTGAAGCTCGACGTGACCCCGTTCAACAGCATTCTCGAGAAGGCGCGCAACGCGGTACGCACGGGCCAGAGCCCCTACGACCTGATGACGCTCGATACGCAGTGGACGATCGAGTTCTACGAAGGCGGGTTCCTGTCGCCGCTTACCGACGTCGATCCGAAGTTCGTGATGCCGAAGGAAGTGCTGAGCTACGGCGATTCCGGCTACTGGAACGCGCAGAAGCGCTGGCGCACGTCCGATGGCGGCAAGCTGATGGCGTACACGCCGCTCGGCAACGTGCAGCTCCTGTACTACCGCGGCGACCTGTTGAAGCAGGCGAACATCGCTGTGCCGAAAACCTGGAACGACGTGCTCGCGTCGTGCAGCAAACTCGCGAAACCGCCGTCGATGTACGGCTTCGTGGCGCGCGGCGAGAAGGGCAACGGCATCCGCTACGACTGGCAGAGCATCATGCTGGCCGAAGGCGCGCAGGTGGTGAAGGACCCGGAAGCGGGCGACTATACGGTCACGATCAACAGCCCGCAGGCGAAGGCGGCGCTCGATCTCTACGCCAACCTGCTGAAGCGTTGCGGACCCCCGAATTACGGCTCGCTCGGTCAGGGGGACGTGATCCAGCTGCTCGCCACCGGCAAGTCGGCCCTCGGCGACGTCGTCACCGCGGCGTTCGCGAGCTTCGAGGACCCGAACAAGTCGCTGGTCGTCGGCAAGCTCGAAACGGCGCCGCTGCCCGCGGGCGCAGGCGGCGCGCACGGCGCGGTGATCGGCAACTGGAATGCGGTGATTCCGAAGAACGCGTCGGATGCGCAGAAGAAGGCCGCGCTCGCCTTCTCGCGCTGGTTCCTGACCTACGATGCGCAGCGCGCGTACGCCGAGGCGGGCGGCATCCCGAACCGCAGCGACGTCTTCACGTCGGACCTCGCGAAGAACCCGAAGTATCGCTGGATGCCGGCGTATCTCGAAACGATGAAGTTCGCGCGCCAGGAGCTGGGCTACGCCGAAGGCGCGCAGGTGGAGCAGATCCTCGGGCTGCGGCTCAACCAGGCATTGATCGGCGAGATGAGCTCGGGCAAGGCGCTCAACACCGCGGCGCAGGAAATCGAGGCGCTCTTCAAGAAGAACGGACGGCGTACCGGGATGCTGCCGCCGCTGCCGGAATAGCGCCGCGCGGCCGCGGCCGGCCTCCTTTGCTGCACGATGCGTGACGCCGCCGCCCTGCCCGAGATGACGCCGCAGCGACGCGGCGCGCGCGTCGCCATCGGACAGCTGATCGATCGCAGCTTCCGCTACTGGAGCCTGCTTCCCGCCGCGTTGCTTTTCGCCGCGCTGACGCTTTATCCGCTGCTGAATCTGCTGCGGATGAGCGTGTCGACGATTGCGTTCGCGAACGGCGCCGAGGTCTGGACGTTCACGCCGCTGCGCAACTTCGAAGCGCTCACCACCGACGACGTGCTGCGTCCGGCCGTCGTCAACACGATCGTCTTCGTCGTCGTGTCGGTCGTCATCGAAATGGTGCTCGGCGTCGCGCTCGCGATCGCCGTCGCCGGGCTGTCGCGCGCCAAGCGCTGGGTGCGAACCGTCGCCATCCTGCCGATCCTCGTGCCGCCGGTCGCGATCGGCAGCATGTGGAAGCTCATGTACAACTACGACTTCGGCATCTTCAACCAGGCACTCGTCGCGCTCGGCGCGATGCCGGTCAACTGGCTGGGCTCGACGAGCGTCGCGCTCGCATCGGTGATCGCCGTCGACGTCTGGCACTGGGTCCCGTTCGTCTTCCTGATCCTGTTCGCCGCCGTCGAAGGCATTCCGCCGGATCTGCTCGAAGCGGCACACGTCGACGGAGCGACGCGCGCGCAGATGCTGCGCTTCATCGTGCTGCCGCTGCTGCGACCCGCGATCGTCGTCGCGTTCCTGTTCCGCGCGATTCTCGCGTTCAAGGTGTTCGACGAAGTGTTCCTGCTGACGGCCGGCGGTCCCGGCACGTCGACCGAGCTCGTGAACCTGCACCTGTACAAGGTGTTCTTCGAGCAGAATCGCCTGGGCTACGGAGCGCTCCTCTCGCTCGCCGTCATCGCCGCGATCGTCGCTTTCCTGCTCGTGTCGAGCCGTGTCGCGCTTGCCGTGCGACGCAACGGACATTCAGGATGATGACTGGGAGCGGAACGACCATTCGCGCGGGCGTTCCCGGCCGCGTCTACGTCGCGCTCGCGCTGTTCGCGATCGTCGGCCCGTTCGTGTGGATCCTGACCGCGTCGTTCAAGCATCAGATCGCGATCTATGCCGGGCAGTTTCCGTTCACGCCGACGCTGTCGAACTACGCCGACGTGCTGTTCGGCCGCCGCTCCGATTTCGCCGGGAACATCGCGAACAGCCTCGTCGTCGCGGCATCGAGCACGGCGCTCGTGCTGATCGTCGGCGCGCTTGCCGCGTATTCGCTGCATCGCTTTCGCTGGCCGACGTGGGTGAGCGCCGGGTTTCTCGCCTGGACGCTCGTGTTCCACATGGTGCCGGTGTTGACGCTGCTCGGACCCTGGTACGTCGCCTTCCGCGAGCTCGGCCTCTACGACACGCGTGCGGCGCTGATCGTCACACACGTGACGATCAACCTGCCGATGACCGTGTGGCTTTTGCGAACGTTCTTCCGCGAGATTCCGCCGGAGATCCTCGAGGCCGCGCACGTCGACGGTTGCGGGCCGTTCGACGCGTTCCGTCGCATCGCGTTGCCGATTGCGCTGCCGGGACTGATCGCCGCCGGCATCCTCGCCTTCGTCTTCAGCTGGAACGAGTTTCCGATCGCGCTGACACTCACGTCGCGGACGACGGCGACCGTTCCCGTCGCGATCGCGCGCTTCGCGCAGCAGTACGAAATCCAGCACGCGCAGATGGCCGCGGCGTCGGTGATCTCGACGATCCCCGCGGTCATCCTGATGTTCCTCGGGCAGCGCTTCATCGTCAGCGGACTCACGCTCGGCGCGGTGAAGTAACGCGCCGAGAAGCGCCACACATTTGCGCCAACTGCGAGTACCATCGCGTCTCCGCGCGAGGGACCGTCACCTCGCGCCGGCGAACATCCGTTCAAGTTCACCAATCCATTCTGGAGTACTCGCCTATGAAAGTCCTTCAATGTCGGACGTGGATCGTCGGCATCGGCGCATTGATGCTTTTCACCAACGGTCTGGCTTCCGGTTCCACGTTTCGAATGAACCTGGCGCCGGCGCGCACCACCAGCGCCGTTGCGCCACCTTTCGGCCCGGCAAGCGGCGCAGCGCAGGCCAATGAAATCGACAGCGCCGTCGCGGGCGACGATGCCGACGGCGGAAATGGCGACGACGGAGCGCTCGACACCGGCAAGGTCATCAACCGCAGCATCGCGCGGGGCGTCGGTCGCGGGGCCAAGACGTCGGGCAGCAGCCGAGCCAAGTCGAATCCCGAAATCGTCCGCAGCTTCGACGGGCTGAATTTCTTCGACCAGCGATTCGCGAACAACGGCAACCAGTTCTCGGTCGAGCCGCCGGACCAGGGCCTTTGCGTCGGCAACGGCTTCGTGATGGAAAGCGTCAACAACGTCATCAAGATCTACGACACCGCCGGCAACTTGTTGGTCGGACCGCTCGACGACAACACGTTCTACGGCTACCCGGCGGCGATCAATCGCAGTGCCGGCACGCGGGGACCCGAAGTCACCGATCCTTCGTGCCTCTACGATGCCGATACGAAACGCTGGTTTCACGTCGCTTTGACGCTCGATCGCATCGGGACCACGGCGGGGCTCGCCGGCACCAATCACCTCGATATCGCGGTCAGCAACACCTCGGACCCGACGGGAGCATGGACGATCTACTCGCTGCCGGCACAGAACAACGGTACGCAGGGCACGCCGGATCACCATTGCGATCTGGGCTTCTGCCTGGGCGACTATCCGCACATCGGCGCCGACGCGAACGGGATTTACCTGACGACGAACGAGTTCTCGCTCTTCGGCGACGGATTCAACGGTGCGCAGATCTACGCGATCGGCAAGCAGCTCCTCACCAGCGGCGCGCCGGAAATCCCCGTCGTGCTGATCAACACCGGCGATCCCGACATCCCTGTCCCGGGATTCACCGTCTGGCCCGCGCAATCGGTCGGCTCGCACCACGACACCGACAACGGCGGAACGGAGTTCCTGCTGAGTTCGCTTGCGGTGTTCTTCGACTCGGGCGAGTCGAACCTGCTCGTCCAATGGACGATCACCAACACCCAGTCGCTCGACACGCCGAACCCGCTGATCGGACTGACGACAAGCCTCGTCGCGACGCAGACGTACAGCGTACCGCCGTCGTCGAATCAGAAGGACGGCAACCTGCCGCTGCGCGACTGCCTTGCCGACCTCACGACGAGCTGCTTCTCGGCGATCGCGGGTGCCACGAGCCGCTTCAACAATCGCCTCGTGCACATCGACAGCAACGACTCGCGAATGCAGCAGGTGTACTACGCGAACGGCAAGCTGTGGAGCGCGCTCGATACCGGCGTACAGGTCAGCGGCGACGTCGACAGCAACGGCAATCCGGTCACGCGTGCGGGCATTGCCTACTTCGTGCTGAACCCGAATTCAGGCAAGGTCGTCACGCAGGGCGTCGTTGCGATCAAGGGCAACAACGTCAATTATCCCGCGGTCGCCGTAACGGATAGCGGCCGCGGCGTCATGGCGTTCACGCTGGTGGGTGCGGACAACTTCCCGAGCGCCGCATACGCATCGATCGACGCGAAAACCGGTGCGGGCGACATTCATGTGGCAGCCGCAGGAGTCGGACCCGACGACGGATTCACCGGGTATCGACCGCTCTCGGTGCCGCCGCGTCCGCGGTGGGGCGATTATGGCGCGGCCGCAACCGATGGCAGCACGATATGGCTTGCGAGCGAATACATCGCGCAAACGTGCACCTACGCCGACTATTTTGTCGACCCGACGTGCGGACATACGCGCGGGGCGCTCGGCAACTGGGCGACGCGAATCACGCAAGTGCATTTCTAGCTCCCGGGGTACGCTCCGCCAAACGCCCCGTCACGCAGACCGTGGCGGGGCGTTTGTTTTGCGTCTTCGGGCGTGTTGCCGCTCGCATACGACGCGTGCTAAAGTCAACCCGCAAACAGGGGTTCCACATGATGGGACTTTCAAAGCACAAGGAGGAGCAGATGCAGCACGTTCTATCGCGCAGCCTCGCGGTGCTCGCGCTGACGGTCGCGAGCGTGACGACGGCCGGCATCGCGTCGAGCCAGACGGCGACGGCACCGGGTGCGACGGTCGAAGGCGACACGATCGTCTTCGGGCAGACCGCCGCGCAATCAGGGCCGCAGGCGCCGATCGGCGCGTCCAAATGGGGCCTCGAGGCCTTCATCGCGTCGGTGAATGCCAACGGCGGCGTCGCCGGCAAGAAGCTGCGGCTCATCAGTTACGACGACGGATACCAGCCCGCGCAAACCACGGCTCTCGACAAGAAGCTCGTCTACGAAGACCGCGTGTTCGCGATCGTCGGAAGCATCGGCAGCCCGACGACGGCCGCCGTGTACAAGGCGCTGAACGAGGAGCACGTGCCGCTCCTGTCGATGGGCAGCGGCAGCCCGATCTTCTACGAACCGGGGCTCAAATACGTGTTCCCTTCGTGGCCGATCTACACGACCGACGGCGAGACGATGGGGAACTACGTGAAGAAGCACTTCCCCGGCCAGGCCGCGGCCGTCATCTATCAGGACGACGGTTTCGGCAAGCCGATTCTCGCGGGCATCAAGAAGTCGCTCGGCAAGGTCGACCTCGAGATCCCGTACGTGCCGTCGCAGGTCGACTTCAGCAGCGCGGTGATCAAGCTCAAGTCGTCGGGAATCAAGGTCGTGATGCTCGCGACGATCGCGACGTCGGGCGCGCAGATCCTGAACCAGATGGACAGCCTCAGCTATCACCCGACGCGCATCCTGACGTCATCGGCGTGCGGCTACGGCGGCATCTTCGGCGCGATCAAGTCGCTCGAGGGCACCTATTGCACGGCGTTTCTTCCGCCACCGGGCAGCTCCGATCCGCAATGGGTCGAATTCGCGAACGCGATGCAGAAGTACGGCCAGGGACATCCGCCGGACATCTACGCTGCCTGGGGCTGGCTCGCCGGGCAGGTCGCCTATGCCGGGCTCGAAAAGATCAAAGGCCCGATCACGCGCGATGCGCTGGTCGCGCAACTCGAGACGCTGCGCAACTTCGACACCATCGCCGGCAAGATCAACTATTCGCCCGAACGCCACGAGGGAAGCTGCTGCCAGCTCCTGTGGCAGGCGAAGGGCGGCAAGTGGGAGATCGTGCCCGACAGCCAATTCAACGGCTCGGCGATGAAGTGATGCGGTAGTGTGGTTCCCCCACGAACTCACGGTTCGGGGCCGCCCCCGCGCCGTGAGTAGCCCGGCGAACGTTCGATGACGCAGTTCCTGCTGCAGATCGCGCTCGCGGGCCTCGCGCAGGGAAGTCTCTTCGCGCTGACCGCGCTCGGGCTCGTGATGATCTACAACGCGAGCTCCGTCGTGAACTTCGCGCACGGCGCGATGGGCATGGCGGCGACGTACGTCGCCTACGTGCTGATCGCGCGGTTCGAGGTCCCGTTCGCGCTCGCCTTCGCCGCGGCGCTCGTCGCGGCGTTCGTGCTGGGCGCCGTCGTGCAGGCCGTGTTTCTCGCGCGGCTGCGCAACGCCCCGCTGCTGTCGCAGGTCGTCGTCACGCTCGGGCTCTTCATGCTGCTCGAAGGCCTGATGGGCATCGCCTTCGGGTACAACCCGCGGCCGATGCGCGAGTCGATCGCCATCGCGCCGGTCATCCTCGGCGACCTCGTGCTGCGCCCGCAGGATGTCCTGCAGCTCGCCCTGCTGTTGATCCTCGGCGTCGCGCTCGCCGCGTTCTTCGCCGCGACGAAGGTCGGCCTCGGCATGCGCGCGATCACCGAGAACACGTATGCGGCGCGGCTCATGGGCATTCCCGTCGGACGCCTTCTCGCAATTGCATGGGGCACGGGCGTCGCGCTTTCCGCAGTCGCCGCGGTCCTCGCGGCGCCGACGACGTCGGTCACGCCGAACATGATGGACACGATCGTCGTCTACGGATTCGTCGCGGCGATCGTCGGCGGCTTCGGCTCGATGGCGGGCGCGCTCGTCGGCGGGCTGATCCTCGGCGTCGTCGTCAACCTCATCGATGCGTTCCTCGCGCCGGAGCTCGCGATGTCGATCGTGTTCGGGCTGCTGCTTCTCGTGTTGTACGTGAGGCCCGACGGGCTCTTCGGGCGCGCGCAGGTGCAGAAGGTTTAGGGCGGCTCGTGCAGCGTCGACTCGTCATCGCGATCCTCGTCGCGTGCGCCGTGCTGCCCATCGCCTTCCAGGCGCTCGGCCAGCGGCAGGTCTACTGGCTTTTCGTCATCTCCGAGTTCTACGTGTTCGCGATCGTTGCGATCAGCCTCGATCTCTTGATGGGACGAAGCGGCCAGATCTCGCTTGGGCAGAGCGGCTTCGTCGCACTCGGCGCCTATACGGCGGCGATCCTCAATCAGCGCTTCAACGTCGATCTTCCGCTCGGCATGCTGGCGGGAGCCGCGACGGCGGCCGTCGCGAGCCTCGTACTCGGGTTCCCGGCGACGCGACTGCGCGGCCATTACCTCGGCATCGTCACGCTCGGATTCGGGATCGCGATCGATCAGATCGCGCTCAAGTGGGACGCGTTGACGGGCGGCGATCAGGGCATTCACCTGCATCGCCCGGCACTCTTCGGTGTCGACGCGGGAACGCCGGTACGCATGTACTACGTGGCGCTCGTCGCGCTCGTCGTCGCGGTGCTGCTCGTGCGCGGCCTCACGCAGACGCGGATCGGCCGCGCGTTCGCGGCGATCAAGGACAGCGAGGTCGCCGCCGCTGCGATGGGCGTTCCGGTTGCCCGCACGAAGGTGCTCGCCTTCATCGTCAGCGCGTTCCTCGCCGGCGCCGCGGGCGGCATTTACGCGTTCCTCGCCGGCTTCGTCGCACCGGAGGACTTCGGCATCGAGAGCTCGCTGTTGTTCTTCGCGATGGTCGTCATCGGCGGCATGGGGTCGATACCGGGAGCAATCGGCGGCGCGGTCGTCGTCGACGCGGTGAAGAATGCGGCCGCTACGGTGAGCGGACTTTCGCTCGCGCTCCTCGGCGGCATGATCGTGCTCGTCGTGCTGTTCTTTCCCGGCGGCCTCAAGGGCCTTCTGCGTACGCGCCGCATTCGGCGCGAGCGGCGGCCCGCGCCGAAGGGCGTGGTGCGGCAGGATGCTTGAGGCGCGCGGCGTCACCGTGCGCTTCGGCGGACTCGTCGCCGTGAACGCGCTCGACCTCGACGTACCCGATCGCGGCATCTTCGCGCTCGTCGGCCCGAACGGCGCCGGCAAGACGACGCTGATCAATGCGCTGTCGCGCGTGTGCCCGGTCGCCGGTGGAACCGTCCGGCTTGGCGACGTCGACGTGCTGTCGCTGCCGCCGCATGCCGCCGTTTCCGCCGGCATCGCGCGAAGCTTCCAGCGCGCCGAACTCTTTCCGTCGCTGACCGTCCTCGAGAACCTGCTCGTCGGCCTGCACAGCACGATGCAAACCGGATTGTCGGGCGCGCTGATGACGCCCGCTTCGCGCACCGAGGAGCAGGCGGCACGCGCGCGCGCCGAGCGCGTGCTGCGCGATCTCGATCTCTGGGAGGTCCGCAACGCCGCGCCGGCCGACATGCCCTACGGTCATCAGAAGCTCCTCGACGTCGCCCGTGCGCTCGTGTCCGAGCCGGCGTTGCTTCTGCTCGACGAGCCTTTCGCCGGGCTCACCGAGGCCGAGGCGCCGCGCCTGCTTGCCTGCATCCGCGCCGCCGGCGAGCGCTGCGCCGTGCTGATGATCGAGCATCACTTCGAGCTTCTCGAAGGCATCGCGCAGCGGATGACGGTGATGGACTTCGGCCAGAAGGTCTCGGAGGGCACGCCCGCGTCGATGCGGACCGACCCCGAAGTGATCCGCTGCTACCTGGGAACGGGCCGCCATCGCACCGCGGCTGCCAGCGCATGCTGAGCCTCGACGACGTACACGTGCATTACGGCCACGTGCATGCGCTGCGCGGCGTCACGCTCGAAGTCGCCGACGGCGCCGTCGTCGCGCTCCTCGGCGCGAACGGCGCCGGGAAGACGACGACGTTGAAGGCGATCTCCGGCATCCGGAAGCCGTCGCGTGGCCGGATCCGCTTCGACGGCGAGGACCTCGGCCGCCTGGGGCCGGCCGACATCGTGCGCCGCGGCATCGTCCATTGCCCCGAGGGACGACAGGTCTTTCCGGGCCTCACCGTGCGCGAGAACCTCGACCTCGGCGGTTATGCGCGCGGCAGCCGTGCGCAGTTCGAACGCGTTCTCGACATGTTTCCGGTGCTGCGCACGCGACTGCGCCAGTCGGCGGGAACGCTCTCGGGTGGAGAGCAGCAGATGCTCGCGATCGGACGCGCGCTGATGGCGGAGCCGAAGCTGCTGCTGCTCGACGAGCCGAGCCTCGGCCTCGCGCCGATCATCGTCGAATCGATTTTCGATGCGATCGCGCGATTCCGCGAGCACGACATCTCGGTGCTGCTGATCGAGCAGAACGCGACGCTCGCGCTCGAATTCGCGAGC